>JAFAEB010000013.1 GCA_023424235.1 Bacillota bacterium | reverse complement strand
TTTTATCATATCGGTATCACTTTAATAGAGACATTTATAAGCTTTGCATTTGTTATTATTATAGGTATTTTAATGGCAATTCTCTTATGGTGGAATGAAACTGTTGCAAAAATTTTAGAACCCTATCTTGTAGTACTAAATAGTTTACCTAAATCTGCTCTAGCGCCAGTATTTATTGTATGGTTAGGTAACAATATGAAAACGATTATTGTAGCAGCCGTATCCGTTGCAGTATTCGGTACTGTTATTACATTATATACAGATTTTAAAAATGTAGAAGAAGATAAAATAAAACTAATTCAAACCTTAGGTGGTAAGAAGAAAGATATCTTATTTAAAGTTGTAATACCAAGTAATATTCCTTCTTTAATTAGTATAATGAAAGTTAATATCGGACTTTCTTTAGTTGGTGTAATAATAGGTGAATTCTTAGCAGCCAAAGCAGGTCTTGGATATTTAATTATATATGGAAGTCAAGTTTTCAAACTGGATTGGGTAATTATGTCAATCGTTATACTATGTATTGTAGCAACCGGATTATATCAGTTATTATCTTACTTTGAAAAAAAATATGCAAAATAGATTTAAGCTTTTCAATTATTACTTATAATGAATGTTAAAATAAGGAGCTTTTCAATATCGTGTATCTCACAATATTGAAAGCTCCTTAAATACTTTAAAAACTAACTATGATTCCACCATCTCCAGCATACATAGAACTGATACCGTTTGTATCAACAATAATTGAATCTTTAAAAGGTACACGTTTTAAAATTTCATCTTTTATATATAAAGCACGTTCGTAATTATTACAATGAGCAATACCTAGAATTCTCTCTTCTGCGTTCTTCACTTCTGTTTCAATTAATTTAGACATTAATAAAAGCGCTTTTTGAATCCCTCTAGCTTGATCTAATTTCTTAATAGTTCCTTCTGAAGTTGCACCCATAACTGGTTTTATATTAAGTGCACTTGCTATAATTGCTTGTAGATTAGTAAGTCTACCACTTTTACGTAAAGTATCTAAGCTTTCTAATACAAACATCGTACTTAGCTTTTCTCTAAAACTTTGAACTATCTTTACAACTTCTTCAAATGTCTTACCACTATCTACTTGTTCTTTTATTTTTTTTGCAATAAGTGTTTGACCTACTGATGCTGAGCAGGAATTAAATATATGAATATTCTTTTTCGGATTATCTTCTAAGTATAATTTCTTTGCTAATTCAGCACTGTTGTAGGATCCACTTAAATTAGCTGATAATGTAACTACATAAATATCTTCTTCACCATCAAATAAGTTCATATATGCTTCTGGTGATGGACAAGAAGACTTAGGAGGGTTCGGACTATTTTTTACCCTCTCTAAAAAGTCCTTTTGATTAAAGGTTTCATTGTCTATTATAGTTAAATCATCAATTTGTATGGATAAAGGAACTAATGAAATCTTATTATCCTCTCTCATATCATTTGTTAAATCAGTACAACTATCAACTATAATCTTATATCCCATAGTTTCATCCTCCTAGATTTCTAACTCTCTATGTCTTTATCTTTCTATCATTCATCTGTAAAATTACATAATTTAGTAATTACTGCTGTACTATGTGTATTATCAACCATATAACATAGTTTTAATTACTATATATCATAACATACTTAATTGGCTTTTTAAAGAGCTTTTTATATTATGATTATTAAACTTTTCTTAATTATCTAAACAAAAAAAATCCCTTTGTATTAATTTATAGTAATTATCATTACCTAAAACTAATACAAAGGTTATAATATTCCATGAATTCTTTTAATTTCTTATAGATAATAATTTTTGCTTAAGTTCCTGTTCCATTCGATTTAATTCTAATTCCGCTTCTTTTCTCTTATTTCTACCTTCCAACTGAATCTTCATCACTTCATCAAGGGTTGTAATTAATGATTCATTGGTTACTTTTAATGTCTCGATATCAATAATTCCTCTTTCAGATTCCTTCTGCGCTTCTATCGTTGCAAGTTTTAATGTTTGAGCATTTTTCTTTAATAATTCATTGGTCATATCCGTTACTTCACGTTGCGCTTTGGCAGCTTGACTAGAATGTGCAATACCTAGAGCAAGTACCATTTGACTTTTCCATAGTGGTATGGTATTAACGATTGTTGATTGAATCTTCTCTGCCATCAAGGTATCATTACCTTGTACCAAACGAATTTGTGGAGCCATCTGTATCGATATCATTCTTGTCAGCTCTAAATCATGAATCTTTTTTTCAAAGCGATTACATAGAGCAATTAAATCATTTACTGCTTGAGCATCCTCAGGAAGGCCTGATTGTTCTGATTTATTAATTAAGGCAGGAAGCTCTTCACTACGCACCTTTTCTAATTTTTTCTTACCAGCTAAAATATACATAGACAATTCTTTAAAGTATGTCTTGTTTAGTTCATACATTTTATCTAGCATTGCTACATCTTTTAATAATTGTATCTGGTGACCCTCTAGAATTTCAGCTATCTTACTTACATTAACTTCTGCTTTTTGATACTTCACTTTCATTTCATTAATTCGATTACTTGTTCTTTTAAAAATTCCTAGAAAACTCTTATCTTCCTGCTCAACATCAAAACTTTTAAGTTCTGTTACAACATTAGACAACATGCCTCCAATTTCTCCTAGGTCTTTTGTTCTTACGTTATTTAGTGCAGATTCAGAAAAATCAGCTATTTTCTTTTGAGCACCAACACCATATTGTAGCACTAAATTCGAATTACTAAGTTGAATTTTTTCAGCAAAATCTTGTACCATCTTTCGCTCTTCCTCAGATAGACTACTCTCATCTAAGCTTGGTGCAACACCCTTCTTTTTATCTTCTTCTACTACGATTTCTGCCTTCTTCTCATCCTCAAATGGGTCAAAAGTTAGGGTAGGGATATCCTGATTCATATCATACTCTCCTTATTCTTTATTCACAACAAATTCTTTTTCTTTCAACCCCTCTTGGGCTAATACTGTCTCTAGAACTGATATATCTGAAGAAACATCTAGAACGATATCTTCAAATAAACTCTCCAGTAGATTTTCAAATGCTGTGTTAATTGTATCTAGCGTTTCTTCAATTTCTTGTTTCGCAGTTTTAATACTATTACTTTCATTTCCCTGATACTCAAATTTTATATATGCATTAAGAAGCTTTATTGTTGTAGGCAAGTAATATTCAAGAAATTTCTTTATTTCAGGTAATTGATGCGGATGACTAACAATATAATTTAGTATTTTATCAATAATACGATCCATTCTTCTAAGTTTACTAGATACCGTCTCTGATTCAATCAAATCATCTGCTTGCCTGATTTGATACATATAATTCTTACCATCTTTAATCGCCTTATCAACTTCTTGATTTACAGTACTACTTTCTACTACATCTTTTTCCTTAACTTCTCTACTTTTTGCTGCTTCTTGTTCTAAAGACTTTAATCTCATATTTTCATTGGTAGTTTGATACATGCTATATGCATCCTCATCTAGCATAATACAAGTTTCCTTATCATCAAATCGTCCATATTGAATCATCCCAAGAGTAATCATTTTTTTTAAATCTTTGATTACATACTTTTTACCAAGACCTGCTCGTTCAGCTAATTCCTTAACAGTACAATAATTACGATTGTTAATAATAGAAGCATAGCGTCTTAAACGTTTGATGCGATTTCTAAGGTAAGTTCCTCTTATACTCATAATAAAACTTACTAGCAATACAGGTAATAAACCAGCAATTATGGTTGAAAAGAGTTTTGTACTACCTAATACATTACCTACAATTCCTAGCACAACCACTGCAATACCAGAAAGGCCAACAAAGATATTACCAAATACGGATAATAATATACCAGATACCTTACCCACTTGAGTATTCATAGCAGGTAACTTTTTAATTGGTCTTCTTATTTCATTACTTATTGGCTCATCTACCCTCTTCTTATTATTAACATAAGTGCGATTTGCCTCATTCCCTTGTTTTTTCTCATATTTATGAAAATTAATATTAATATCTTTCGTCGCTTTACGTACTTCATCCAAAGCACTATTTACAGTATTTCCTATGTCTTTATTTAATTGTTGAAAATCCATAGTGTTTACAGCATTTTGAATTATATTTCTGATTTCATCCCCCAAGTTTGGAATGTCTTTCTTGTCCATATTTTCCTCCCAATATCTAGGCTTTTCACTTCATACATTATATCCTATATTTTAGCAATTGACAATTTGAAATATAAAAATAATTACATGACCATTAAAAAGACTTAACAATAAAAGCTGTCACCATAAATAACGGTAACAGCTTTCAAATTAATAGTTTAAATAATTATATTTTAATATATCCTAGTTATCAGCAAGTAAAAGCATGATATCATTACTTCTTTGAATGAATTTAGTCATAGCTTCTGGAGCTAATGGTTTATGACTTAACATAGCTAAATCATATAATTGCTCACAAATCATTGGAACATTTGTAGCATCTGCTTTCTTAAATACATAATCAACTAATTTATGATTTGCATTTAATACTAAGCTTTCTTGAGTTCCAAACATACCTGGATCCATTCCATACATGTTGTACATCTTCATCATGTCTTGCATTCTTCTGCTTTCTTCTGACAAGGTGATCATAGATGCAACTTTTTCATTCTTAAGTTTCATTACTTTAACTTCTAATTTCTCTTTGTTTAACACTTTTCTAAATAAATCTGTTAATTTCTCATTTACTTCTTTTAATGCTTCCTCATCGCTTTTATCTTTAAAGCTATCTGTTATATCTGCATCGATACGTTGGAACTTATAAGATTTTTCATGTTGCTCAAGTAATGAGATAAATGGTTGGTCAATGTTATGTGTTAGGATTAAGGCATCAACACCTTCTTCCTTAAACATATTAATATATTGACTTTGTTGTTGTTCATTGGTTACGTAGTAAATTGTATGTTTTACTTCGTCTTTATTCTCATCTTTATTCTCTTCTTTATCAACAGTAGGTTCATCTTTTTTCAGTGCTTCTACATATTCTGGTAACGTTAAATATTTATTGTCTAAGTTTTTAAAGATAATGAAGTCCTTCATTTTATCACGGAATTTATCATCCTTTAGGCAACCAAATTTAATAAATGGACTGATATCATCCCAGAATTTTTCATAGCTTTCTTTTTCAACTTTATACATTCCAGATAATTTATCTGCAACTTTCTTTGTAATGTAGTCAGAAATTTTCTTAACGAATCCATCATTTTGTAATGCACTTCTTGAAACATTAAGAGGGATATCAGGACAATCAATTACACCTTTTAATAGCATTAAAAATTCAGGTATTACTTCTTTGATATTATCAGCAACAAAAACTTGATTGTTATATAATTTTATAGTTCCTTCTAAGGTATCATATTCTGTATTTAATTTAGGGAAGTATAAGATACCTTTTAAATTAAATGGATAATCCATATTTAAGTGAATCCAGAATAATGGTTCCTTATAATCCATAAATACATTACGATAGAATTCTTTATAGTCTTCGTCACTACATTCATTTGGATGTTTTGTCCATAGAGGAGTAGGATCGTTAACTGGAGTTGGTTTTTTAGGTTCTTTCTTTTCTTCTTTTTCCTCTTTTACTTCACCGTCTGCATCTACTTCAGCATCAATAATTTCGTCTTCTACTTCATCTTCTAGCTCTTCAACAGGTGCATTGGCATTTGTAAAGTAGATTTCAACTGGCATGAATGAACAGTATTTCTTTAAGATTTCTTTTGCACGATATTCATTAGCAAACTCATAGCTTTCTTCATTTAAATAAAGAGTAATCTCAGTACCTCTACTTGTCCTATCACCTTCAGACATAGAGAATTCTGTACCGCCAACGGACTCCCAGTGTACGCTATTTGCGTCCTCTTGCCATGACTTCGTGTCAATCGTTACTCTATCTGCTACCATGAAGGAGGAATAGAAGCCTAAACCAAAGTGACCAATAATTTGCTCTTCATTTGTTTTATCTTTATATTTATTTAAGAAATCAGTTGCACCAGAGAAAGCGATTTGATTAATATATTCCTTAACTTCATCACTGGTCATACCAATACCATTATCAATAAATTTAATTGTTTTCTCTTCTGGATTAATGATTACATCAATTCTATATTCAGTTTCATCATCAATTTTTGCTTCTCCGATTAAAGCAAGTTTTTTTAGTTTTGTAATAGCATCACTAGCGTTGGAAACTAATTCACGAATGAATATATCATGATCAGAATACAACCACTTTTTGATAATCGGAAATATGTTTTCAGAATTAATTGATAAACTACCTTGTTCTTTTATCATATTATATCTCTCCTTTTTGTTGTAAACTTTATATATTATATTAGTTTATGATTCGCAATCGAATCAATTTTATTATACATTATATTAGTACGCAATTAAGAATTTGTCAAGTAAAAATTAGCACTCAATCAATGTGAGTGCTAACAAACTTTCTTTCATTATATTTCATAGCGCTTTTAACTAATGTTTCTTGAACTTAAATAATTCATCAGAGGAGTATCCATTTAGCTTCTAATAGCCCTAGCTAAATGATTAATTAAATCTCTTCGATAGCAATATTATGGTGTTTTAGAAATATTTTAATATCATTATCCCATAATTGCTCTAGTGTCTTATCCATTGTAAATATTTTTATAGAACTACCAGTAGTAAGGAATAATCCATTTTTGTCATAACGAACATTTAAAAACAATCCATTTACATCATTTTGATTGAATTTATTCCCTCCACGTACTATCATTTTTTCTGTATTCTCATCGGATAAGAGAAAAACAATTTTTATAGATAATGGTAGTTTATTACCTTTAATAAAAGAATATGCTAGGGCTTTACACTCATTCCATGTAGCATATTTTCTTCCATTTAAGATTTCTAATTCATCACTAGAATAAAAATCTTCATTTAATTTACCTGATATATATAATTCCTTGGAAGTGTGAATGGTAATTTCAGATAATAAAAAGTTATCAAATACATTATGTATTAATAAACTAGACATAAAATTCTTCACATCTACTACTTTTAATGAAATCATGAATAATTCCTCCTATTTTACAAACAATAAAAATGCATGATTATCACCATAACTATGTGCAGATACTTTCATGCTGTAGAACACGAATAGCTAAAGGAGGGAAAATCATGTATTTTGAAAATCCAAAGAAAAGCTATTATCGATTTCCTAGCAAAAATAGTGTAACCGATATTGATGCAATGATACCATACTATTTCCCAACTAAAAATAGTTATGCAGAAAATGATTTAAGCGGCAGTTATTTAGATATGGATTATAGCTATTTTAAGGATACAAGTGATATTAGCAAATATGACAACACATTTTTATAAAAGATTGACTGCCACATAATTTGAGGGTAATTAACCTGTTAGGTAATTACCTTCATTTTTTACATAGAGTTAAGCTTATATGAAAATTAATTTATAATTTACTATTAGTAGCTAGTACTTTCATCTCTATCACTTTGGATTAAGATTAGCTTACATTTCTAACATCCTTGATATTAAAACCAATATTATAAGATGCACTGGATAGAATCCATAGAATATGTAACGATTTAAGCTAGTACCTTTTTTACCATTATATAAGAAAATAAATAACATAGATAAGATACCAAAGGCTTGAACAAAGCCACCTAGCTGGTAAAACAGAAGTAATAACACGACTGTTAATACCCATTTGTTGTTTCTGAAAATATAAAAGCTAACAATAATTAAAATACCGTACATAGAATAGTCACTGGATAAAAGTAGGGCAATAAAAGAGCCAATTAATACCACAGCACAATTAAGCAAATTACTAATAATAATATTACTTCTAAATTTAGTTTCTACTAGAGTCATCAAATGAATTACGGATAATCCAATAAATAAGGTGAAGAACACATTTTGATTATCCAGAAAATCAAATCTAGTTATATTATCTGCAAAAGCCATGTCAAATGGGATTTCAGAAAGGATAGCAAATAAGCCCAATCTTTTTAAGTATTTATATACATCCTTGGTATGAAAATACCCTTCAACCAGAAGAAAACAAAATATAGGAAAGGCAAGCCTACCTATAATTCGTAATAACAAATACCACTTTGATCCTTCTAATAAAATACTAGCCGTATGATCAATAAGCATTGTTATCAACGCTATCATTTTAAGTACAAATCCACTCATATTTAACCTTCCCCTTATATATTTTATACATGCATTCTTTTCTTTAATTCTTCTAATATATCTTCTCCCTTAAACAATATAACTGCAGAAAGTGAAATAATACTTACTGTTACACAGATAATGGAAGGATACTTAATATGAACAATACCTAAAAACAGAAAAATAGCTGGTATAATACCAAATAATCCATCTAACAATAAGTATATAATAAAATCTCGTATTCCTAGATTCATAACTTTAGCTGTTACATACATTACTATCATTGCAACAACATAGGCGATTGGTAATACAAACTCGATTGACCAACCTTCATATCCCATATAAAAGTCCCAACTTATTGCAAATATTACAATGATTGATACCTGCCATGTAATACTTTTAGGTATATTATGCCTTTGCCTAATTACAAGTGCTAAGCTTATCCAAACACATAGAAGTCCAAAGATAACCAACATTGGCCAGTTAAGATTAACTGGAAACATTGAATTTATAGAAAGACTTAGGGCAATTATACATATGGATATAAATATCATAATTCGAAATATGAGATAATACTGATAGGATTCTGGAATAAAAGGGAATAACTCTTCACTTTCATTCCCATTTCCAGATATGGTATTATCACATAAGGGGCAATTTTTTCTGTTACCCTTTATATTTACTTTACAATGGTCACAATATTTCATATTAACCTCCAGGATTAAACTTATTTTCCATATACTTGGCTTATAAGGTTAAACTTCATGATTCTTATTCGATGCAATCTCTATTTTAATTCCTTGGTCTGAAAGTAAACGAAAAAAATTCTTCTGAATGTCCGTTTCTTTATGTGGTGAGGTGAAACTTACAACTAAATTATCTTCATAAGAACACATGCAAATTTGTGGTCTTCTCGCACTTGTAAAAATATCAAACAAATGAATATACTCTTTCATAGAATCTGGCATTTTAATTTTTCCGATATTAGAGATCGCAGCTGTCACTCCTTTATCCACGATATGATTGGCAATCCGTAGGGTGATATCCTTTAAAAATAAGGGTACGACTCTTGCAAATAAATTATGTTCTAGAGCAATAAGTCTATCAATATGCTTCTCTAGTTTTTCTTCTGTTAATTCTTCTTTAAAACTTTCATTTACACGTTCAATCACATCTTGTAAAGAAACTTCCTTTTCCTTACATTGATAAGAGATATAGATTGTGCTAAAGAAATTTCTTGCTGACTCAGACTTAAAATAGTTTCTTAAATTTACTGGGACAGACAAAACAATGGGATGACGTTTTCCTCTTACCGACATTTCTTTATAAATGGAATAAATAAATAGAGAAGTTAAATAAATGGTTAAGGTTGTATTATATTCATGGGCGGCATTTAATACTTCTTTTACAGACATACTGCCTTCAATCAGCATCATACGATTTTCTTCTCTTTTTGTCCCTGTTATTCGGTAGGCTTTGGGTCTTTTACTGGCTTTAATTGCTTTGTTTCCAGTATAATATTTTAGGAAACTATCACCCATCTTTTCATTTACCGATTCATCAAGTCCTAGTTGTGGAATTTCATTGTTAAATTTATCTTTATATTTCTTAGTTAAGTAATGAAATAGAAGGGTTTTCATAAACCATTGAGCACCTGTACCATCTGTAAGGGCATGATAGACCTCAAGATTTATCCTTTTTTTATAATAGGATACTCGAAATAAGAGATTTCTTCGATTCTCATTATAGATTCGTGCACATACAGGTGTTGATTCCATTGTTACGTTCGCTTTCATATTACTGCGTTCTAAATAATACCAGAAAAAACCTTTTCTTAAAACAGATTTATATAATGGAAATTTCTCTATTGTCTCATCTAATGCTTCTTGTAATAATTCTTCATCTACATAATCATATAGTTCACAGGCAATTCGAAAAACTTTTGTGTCTAGCATATTACTATTAGGTGGAAATATTTTAGCTGCATTATCTAACTTACTCCATTCAACCTTTTTTCTATGTTTCATCCGCATATCTCCTAACACATGTAAATGATTATTCCAATTCTTAATGCTATTTTTAATTCATTTTAGTTTAAATAATAATAAAAGTCAATCAAATGGAAGGACTGCTTTTTAAATAAAGTAATAAAATACTTGCAAAATAGTAAATATACGTTAAAATAGATATGAATGTAATCTGACTTATTTTTAGAGAGGTAAAAAAATGATTCAAGCAAGTAACGTAACATTAAGGCTTGGGAAGAGAGCCTTATTTGAAGATGTAAATATTAAATTTACCGAAGGAAACTGTTATGGTTTAATCGGTGCAAATGGTGCAGGTAAATCTACCTTCCTAAAGATTTTATCTGGACAAATAGAACCTAGTAAAGGTGATATCATCATTACCCCAGGACAAAGACTATCCTTTTTACAACAGGATCACTTTAAGTATGATGCTTATGATGTACTAAACACTGTTATCATGGGGAACAAAAGACTATATGATATTATGCTAGAAAAAGATGCAATCTATGCGAAAGAAGACTTTACAGAAGCAGATGGTATTAAAGCTAGTGAATTAGAAGGTGAGTTTGCAACCTTAAACGGTTGGGAAGCTGAATCCGATGCTGCTACACTTCTTAATGGTCTTGGTATCGAAACTGATCTTCATTACAAATTAATGGGCGAGTTATCCGGTGGTGATAAAGTTAAGGTATTTTTAGCTCAAGCTTTATTTGGTAATCCAGACATACTATTACTCGATGAGCCTACAAACCATTTAGATATGGAAGCAATTCGATGGTTAGAAGAGTTTTTAATTAACTTTGAAAATACCGTTATCGTTGTATCCCATGATAGATATTTCCTTAATAAGGTATGTACTCATATTGCTGATATTGACTATGCTAAAATTCAATTATATGCTGGTAACTATGATTTCTGGTATGAATCCAGTCAATTATTGGTTAAGCAAATGAAAGAAGCCAACAAGAAAAAAGAAGAGCGTATTAAAGAATTACAAGAATTTATTCAAAGATTTAGTGCCAATGATTCTAAATCTAAACAAGCTACTTCCCGTAAGAAAGCACTTGAAAAAATCGAACTTGATGATATAAGACCATCAAGCCGTAAATATCCATATATTGATTTTAGACCTTTTAGAGAAATTGGTAATGAAGTATTAACGGTTACTAATCTTTCTAAGACAATTGATGGCGTAAAAGTACTTGATAATATCTCTTTCACTATTAATCGTGAAGATAAAGTTGCATTTGTTGGTCCTAATACGCATGCTACTACTACTCTATTTCAAATTCTTTCTGGTGAACTTGAACCAGATGAAGGTGAATACAAATGGGGTATTACTACTACTCAATCCTATTTTCCAAAGGATAACACAAAACATTTTGCGTCTGAAGATATTATTGTTGATTGGTTAATGCCTTACTCAACAGAAAAAGATGTAACTTATGTACGTGGTTTCTTAGGCAGAATGCTCTTTGCTGGAGAAGAAGGAGTTAAAAAGGTTAATGTATTATCTGGTGGTGAGAAAGTTAGAGTTATGTTGTCTAAGATGATGATTTTAGGCTCTAATGTACTTATTATGGATGAACCTACAAACCATTTAGATATGGAATCCATTACTGCACTTAATAACGGTTTAATAAAATTCTCTGGTGTAATCTTATTTACATCACAAGATCATCAGTTTGTTCAAACGATTGCAAATCGTATTATGGAACTTACTCCAAATGGATTAATCGATAAGATTACAACATACGATGAGTACCTTGATAGTGATGAATTTGCACGTAAAAGACAAGTTATGCAATATAATGTAAGCAAAGAAGATGGTGAATAGTTATTAATATAATATAGCTACAAAAAGAAGCAGTTCTTTACATTTATGCAAAGAACTGCTTCTTCTATATTTATTTTATATTATATGAATTCAATTCAATTGAAATTATGCAACCTTGCCTTTAGATTTTAACAACATGGCTTCATAACATAGTTCAAATATCTGTAATATGACATCTACAACCTTCTGACACACCTTAACGATGTATTCACAATCCGTTTTTACAGTTTTAATCACTTGTAAATACTCATTATGCATTTCTTTAATATAATTACATATTTCATCAATGCTACGAATTCTTTTTACTTTTTCTCTGTGTTTCATAGCTTCTTCACTTTTAACATAATCTCTTAAAGCAAATTTTAGTTCATTTTCATAAGAACAATGCTCGCTTAATGAACCAGTAAATATCGCATTATGTGGAAATGTAAAATAGTCAGCTATGTAATGAGTTACAACACCTAAATGTCTACAGTAATATCTTGTTATACCTTTTTCTTCATCATAATGAGAAGTAATTTTTTTAATTTCTTTTTTTACTATGTCAAATGTATCTTCGATACAATGTCTTCTTGTTAAAAAAGATGGAACACAATCTGGAAGTAAACTACCAACATAAAAGGATTTCTTATAATTACTAAGTGCTTCAACTTCCATACTTTTTATTAAGTAGCTTGTTAAAGCAATATGTGACTTCTTTCTCATTCAGTCCCCCATTCAAAGGATATATATTTATCGTAAAAAGTGGATTTCACCTTATATAGCTCTTTTACAATTTCATCGATAAATCTTAATACAATAGTTACATGTACGATATATTTTACTACCGAAGCGTTTTTAAGACAAGTGTTATTTTGATGGAAAATATATGTAACTTTTATAAAAGTTCTACTTTAGGACTTAATGATAATTATTCTCTATGATAAACTACAGAAGATATTGGACTAAATATTTGTGAGATAGTTGACATTTAAGCCACTTTCAAGTAAAATTAAGGCAATTGCACCAAAAAATAAATAATACTATTAATCAAAAAGCATCTATAACGAATCAGTTACCATTCATAAAATATTTAAATGATTTATGTTCTTACTCTACATAAATAGGTATATTATGTTATATTTGCTAAACTTTAAGAATTAGGAGATGATATTTTGGACTCAAGTGAAGTCACGCAACTGATAATTTTAGGTATTTTACTATTACTATCTGCTTTTTTCTCATCAGCAGAAACTGCTCTTACAACTGTCAACAAGCTACGCATTAGAAGTCTAGCAGAAGATAATGTAAAAGAAGCAAAGCTTGTTAATAAGCTGATTGAGGATCCATCAAAACTATTAAGTACAATACTAATTGGAAATAATATCGTAAATTTAACTGCTTCTGCCCTTGCTACATTATTTACAACGAAAAAATTTGGCAATATCTATGTAGGTATAGGTACAGGTATTTTAACAGTAGTTATCTTAATATTTGGCGAAATTACTCCAAAGACAATTGCTACAATACATTCTGAAAAATTATCATTAAAATATAGTAAGGCCATATATTTTCTAACTGTTATTATGACACCGATTATATATATTATTGATAAAGTCTCACTTTTAGCCCTTATGGCACTTCGTGTAAACCCAAAAGCAAAATCTTCAGTTATTACAGAAGATGAACTTAGGACTATAGTTGAAGTTAGCCACGAAGAAGGTGTAATTGAAAGTGATGAGCGAAGAATGATCACAAATGTGGTAGATTTTGGTGACTCCCTAGCGAAAGATGTTATGGTACCTAGAATTGATATGTCATTTGCTGAAGAGTCTTTATCCTATAATGCATTAGTTGAACTGTTCTCAATTGATAAATATACAAGAATGCCTGTATATAGTGAATCTAGAGATAATGTTATAGGTATCGTTAATTTAAAAGACCTTTTCTTTTATAATGGTTCAAAAGAAGACTTTTGTATTAAAAACATAATGAGAGAGCCTTATTTTACTTATGAGTATAAAAAAACATCTGAGTTGTTAAATGAAATGAGAAAGGATTCCATACCAATCGCCATTGTTCTAGATGAGTATGGAGCTACTGCTGGTTTAATTACCTTAGAGGATTTATTAGAAGAAATAGTTGGTGAGATTCGTGATGAATATGATGATGATGAAGAAGACTCCATTCGTCTCATTTCAGAGAATGAATATATCGCTGATGGTAATACGAAATTAGGTGAAATCAATGATATTATTGGACTTCATTTAGAATCTGATGACTATGATTCAATTGCTGGCCATTTAATCTATTTACTAGACCATCTTCCTGAAGTTGGTGAATGTATCATTGACCAAGGAGTGAAATATACGGTTGACGCAGTAGAAAAGAACCGAATCGATAAAATTCATATTCACATCATACAAGCAACAGATGAAGAGCAAGAAGAGGAAACAACAAAATAAGTATACTAAATTGTTATTAACTTTTTTAATACAATAATTACAAATAAATTAATTTGGGCATGCCATAATAAGGCATGCCCTTTATTCTACTTTATTTTACTAAGTCATAACCAATAACAGTCCAAATACCAGTTTCATCTGCTCTTATTAAACGTTTGAGATAAACAAAACTTGCCGGTGATTTATTGTCATTAATTTTAATAATAGTTCGAATTCCATCATCTTGAATTACTTTTAGATTGTCATACTTAATGGGGTAGTCTCCAGTGATTCCTTCCGGTTGTATTAATAAACTTACAAATACTTGCGCTACAAACTTAGGGTCTAATTTCCAAGGTGAGTGACCAGCATCAACACTTCTCTGCTCATTTTCTACTACTTCAAGATCATAAGGCACTACAATTTGTGGTGTAAAACGCTTAACTTTTTTATAGTCAGTATCCAGATAGTCAATTTCCCTATAATCTATTTCCCTATAATCTATTCCCCTATCCCTATTATTCTTATGTTTATTACAACTTATAAGTACTTGATACTTTAATATCTCATCAGGTATTGCTTCAATATATTCGAATTTCTTAGTTCTTATTAGATGTTTTACAGCGTTTGTCATATTAATTTCCCTTTACAGCGTTAAGTAACTCTATCAATCCATAAATAATATGTTTAAGCGCTACTAGAAGTTACACTTAATCTATCGATTCATACACATACATATTATGACATGTTATGATAAACAAGTTCTTAGATAATTACTAAGAGCTTGCTATATCATGCCTATCAGAATATATTCAACTAATAATATATTTAAAGCTTGTATTAACCTTATATAACTTCATCTTAGAAGCTAATAAATTCCTGCTGGTTTATAGTCATCCTTTACTGACATATCGGTATAATACATTATAAAATCACCAGCTTTAAAATGAAATGTGGTATTCTTATAATCCGTCTTATTTAATAAGGCACCTTCTGTTACCCACATACTCATATTATTTTTATTAATAAAGTTATGAGAGTTTATATAACTTAATCTTTCATTCCCTTCATTATCAATAGTCACAATATCAAAGTTTACGATGATATATCCTTTTGTTAACCAAAAACTCTCTTTATAAGTAATCCCATTTCGATTCGCATAACTTTTAACATCTGTCCCTAGTGGTACCGCAAATAATTCTGCAGGCAAGTAATAACAGCCATACCAACTTTGCATTTGTTTCATAATCATGTTTGGTGTTATTCCTGCTGCTACTATCCTAGAATAATTCTTATTCTTTATCATTTGATTTGTATATGCTTTATTAATAAAAGTACGAAAGGTAGAGGGTATACGAATATCATTAAATGTAAAAATAGAATCTCTTTTCCCCTTTAAGCTAGCATATGAACTATTTAATATTGATGCGGTATCCTTAAGTTCTTCAACAGAAATTCCAGTATTTATATTTCCAAGCTCCATATATTTTAAATTCGTATTATCAAGTGCACTACCTATTTTCACCAGCTTATATTTTTTACCAGCTATCTCTTCATTATAATATAAGTCAACTGCTCTTCTGTTATTCCCCTTTAGATCCACATAATAAAAGGAGGGTTTCATTTTTATCTTATTATAAGATGAGTGCATGCTTCCTATGGTTCGTAAATTAAATCGAATTACATATCCTGTTTTTAAAATACCTAGGTTTTCATAATAAGGATGACTACCATTCACTAAAGGAAATGTAAATTTGCTGCTCCTACTAGTATCAAAACCATATTGATTTCTAGTACCAACCGTATAGTTATAACGATAGCTATTACTGTAGGAGGGCATATTCGTCCCATCAGGATATTTATTAGGAAAATTTATCTTAAGATTACTAGAACCTTTTTCACGAAAAACAGCTTGCCATAAAGGATAGTCTGTTAGATCATAGATAGAAAGACCATAGATGCGACCAGATATTTCAACTTGAAATGTATCTGTTGCTACATAATTTAATCCATTGGTATTGGCTTGATATTCTGATTGTTGATCTAATTTTAATATATTACCATTCACTGCTACCGTTCTACATGTGACGGTATAAATACCTTCATTAACCCACATTGGGACATTGAATGTGTAAGTATTTCTATCCAGAATGACCCAAGTGTTTTTCTTTATATATTCATCGCCCTCTGCTTTATTAATAAATACATCAAATGGAAATAATACTTCATTACGTAATAAACCATTGCTAGTAGCAATATAAGATACATTATTATTTTTTAACGAACGACTAAAATCTCTTGTATAATACCCCTGTTTATAAGAATGAAATCCTGTATTTGATATGCTTAGAGAAAAATCATTTAATGAGGAATCTTCATCTAACACTATTTGAAGTCCGTTTGATGGTTTAATTAATTGTACATACTTATCATTGTCTCCACTTACCACAGCCTGACAATATACAGGAGTATGAATCACAACTTCACCAAGATTAACTATATTATTAGAGATGATTGAATTAGAACGAGAATTAACACTTGCCACTTGCACATAATTTATTGTTCCACTACTTAAATTAGTGCCATTCTTCTTGGTAGCATCTATAACTAAATCCGACTGATATAAAACATTGTTATTGCATAACTCCTCTCCCGATCTTCGCATGTTATTTAAATAATCTTCATTTATATCTGGTCCTTCTAAAAGATTTGGAGTTGAATCAATAATTGAAACTCCATTTATAGATAAGCTATCATTCTTTACTGTTACATCTGGAATCATATGGTCAATTATATTTTGAAAATCTTCTTTTGGTATAACAGGTTTGTTTTTATTCCCTTTTATCGTCTGACGAGGTAATACTACACCATTTACTATCTCTAAAGGTAGAATAATATGCTCTTGTTTGCTTGAACTATGATTAAGAGAAACATTAGGCAAAGTGCCTAAGGCATTAAGATTAGGATATAAAGTTACACTTCCATTAGGTAGGGCATAATTTGTAATCGTTGCACTTCCAATTCTATAATAATCAAAATTAAGTATCTCCCAGTATCCATATGCCCTATGTATTGTAACAACTTGCTCAACTTTAATTATTTCGCTTAATTCCTTAACACCATTTTTATCTTCACCCTTCCATTTAAGCATGTACTCTTTACTTACTTTAACAGGATAGCTTTCAAATCCAACTTGCTTTTTTAAGGAATATCCTATAAGGTATTTGGTTGTATTAACTTGAGTATATAAACTCTCTGTTGTTGGTACACCTTGATTAACAACAAACTTTTCACTTTGGCGATTATCAGCACCAATAACTCCTGTGGAATATGATTTTGTAATTGGTATTGTAATGACTTCTTCTTCAGGAATCACAATTGGTCTAGGTTCCAAACCAGGAGTTGGTGTTACTATAGGCGTTGGTGTAATTGTAGGTGTCGGAAGTGGTTTTATAACTTCTTTATAAAGCAAAATAATATCCATACCTCCGCTATAAACTTTAGTTTCACCTTTTAATATACCTGTTAAATTATCACCAAACTTATTTATAAATTTACTATCTTTAATGCTTCCATCTTTTTTCTTTTTTGCATTAAATCCAATTAATTTATACTCTTTCACATTGCCTTTCTTATCTATAGTAATTTCTTCTATGCCTGTCCAATTTACATTCTCACCTGTAAATTTTTCATCTAGGGTTTTCTTATTCTTCAAATCAGTTCCATTCTCCGTTTGATAATAAAGAGTATTTGAATTTGGTATAGGAAAACTAAATACCATATTATAATAATTTGAGAAGTTATTTAAAGAATTACTCCCCCATTCTTCTGCATTTACAATATCTGTCCAATTGTATAAATAACCGCTTCTATATACTTTATGACCATCAACAATTTTATAAGTCCTAAATATTGCATGGGTATAGATTGTCATTCCATCTAAGCCATCATCTAAGTTTGAAAATGCTTGTAAAACCTGGTCTTTGGTGAAGGTAATTGTAGTGGTGACTTCACCATTCCTTTCAAATTCCTCTTTCATTATACTGTTATCAAATCTTAGATTAGCATTAATACTTACTTTTCCTGGCCCGGATAAACCTTTTGCTCGTCCGGTATTAGAAAGCTTCGTTGTAGTAAATGTAAAACCTACAGTCTCAAATCTGATATTAGTTGATGCTGCTGGTGCAGTAAATTCTACTTTAAGTAATTCTGATAATGCATTATACTCAACGGAAAATGTTTCTGCTTTTACATATGTATAATTAAAAATTAAAATTGATATAAACAATAGTATGAAAGTAATTTTTCTATTTTTTATATATATGCCTCCTAATCTATTTTTATATAATTATAATCGTTAAATTCAGAATAAACTTGAATGTATAATTCTCTACCTGTAGCTAACATATTTTTACCATTATCTAGCTCTACATCAAAGATTCCTTCTCTCCAGTCCCCATTTACTAAATCTTGTAAATACACCGTATTTGAATACAACAAATTATCATGATTTACATTTATATTTTGAGCACTAATTTTATATTTTACATAAGTTCTTAAATAGTATACCCCATCATATTCATATAAAGTTGATGGTTCAACTGATATAATTTTACTTTCTACTATTACCTTATTTTTATTTAAGCCATCAATATATTTCTGTATTCCTTTTTCTGTTCCAATGAGCAGATTATCCATTATAGGTATTGCATAACATGACGCTAAATCCTTCTTCCATTTATCATTAACAGTCCTGTAATCGACATTGAACACCAAATTAAGGTAATCCTCTACTCTTTTAGTCCAAGTAGATAAGTATTTATTACTTTCTTCAATAAAGGGCCATTTTTTAGACCAAGTATACCAACTCTCATTTTTCATGTCGCTAGGAAAAGCAAAACGATTATCAGCCATTGAACCGTTTATAAAACTATTCCAGTTCATAAAATAAAACTTCATCTCATAAAATTCATTAGGATAGCAAGCTAAGATATAATCATAGTGTTCTGCATTTCGGGGTAGGTTTGTAGTTCTTATTAGCATCCCATCTTTACTTAGTGATGCTCTTTTCGATGGAGTCATTAATAGATTAATTACTTCTGTTGCACCTGTGCGTGTTAATAAATTCTTTCCACGGAATTCACGATTTTGAATATAGTAACCATTGCTATACCCTTTTATAATACCTTTAGCAACTATACTAGCCACTGCTTCACGTTTTGATTTATCAATTTTCTTAATATCAGATATTCTTTTACTTAGCACAATATTTAGTAACTCATCCTCGAGTGTTTTTCCGTATATGTATTCATCTGCTTTATTTAATAGGACTGCTGCATCCATCCTATTTATGTAATTGTTATAGTCACTAAATGTATCCTTATTTATAAGCCCTATTTCCATCGCCTTGTCAATACAGCTATTAATGGACGCCTCCTTAACTTCAAGTTCCATTCCAACAAGTAATTCTTTTATAAACTCTCCAACTTTAATATATTTTGTTGCACCTTGTATCTTATCTGACGGAAGTATAAATGAGGTAAGTAGTAGGGTAAACACAAGTATTCTTAGTACAGATTTTTTTATATTATTTTTCGTATTCATGCCTTCTCCTTTTACAATTTTTGTTAATTTTATCTTAACATGGTCTAGGAATTGAGTCAATTTAATAATAATATTTTCTAAAATTTGTTAAACATTTACTTTGAATTAGTAATAAAAAATACCTTTTATAAGTACAAGCTTTGCTAAATGTAGAGAATGTAATCTTTTATTTTTTAGGATATATTCCTTACATATCACCTTCCTGGTATATATTCTGGTGGAAAGGCACCCGTTTCATTGCAAGTACTACAAGCATATGCTCCTTCTTTTACACAATCATAAAGTCTATAATAAGGTTTAGTAAGATGAATAATACCTTCATTTTTTAATATCGGACAATCATCTTTATGATAAAGCAGATACCACTCCTTCTGATCTATATAAAATACATGACCTTTCTTAACACTTGCCCCTGCAATAGATATCCTATTAAAGATTTGCTTTGCTCCTGCCCCATAAGGATAACCTTGAAATAACACAATCATACTTGGATTATCAATTGTTCTTTCCCATTCAGAATTATCTAAAGGTGGAATGGAAAATACATAATTTATACCAAAATGAGTTGCTATTTGATTATATTTATTGCAATAAAAGATAAGAGACTTCTCAATACTTTTAATGATACTTTCTTTTCTTATTAGGGCAAATTTTTCTTCTGCTAGTAAGAAACTATTGGGTCTTTTGCTTCGGAACTCTTCATATTTTTCATCACTCTTTATTGTATTAAAATCTAATGTATATATATTTTCATCAATATTTTGGCTTATTAACCCATGTTTATCTAGTAAGGTAAATTCATTGTTCATTGTAAAGCGATATATAAAATCATCATCTTCATAATAATAAGGTAACTTTTCTGACCAATTTCTTATTAATGTTTTATAGGAATGTTCATCTAAATACTCATCAGAAAAATTGAGATAAAACCCATCTTCTACTGTTATTACTATAATTGGTATAAACTTTTTTAACTCCTCTTGTTTCAATGGATTATCTACTATGGAAAGGGAAGCATATATTGACAGAAAGAAGGCATTAACTGCCCCTTCTTTACTCACATGTAATGAATCAATCCCATCAATTTCTACCAAATGATGGGTAGCATCGTCAATCGCTTTATCAAAACATTGATTCAACCTATCCTTCTCCTGTGCGATAGCAATTACATTTCTTGTTTGTACATCTAGCTGTATAAATAAGGATATTGCAATCATTGCAAACAAAATAAGAAAATGATATATCTTCATAATAAAAACCATACCTTTCCAAAGCCTGGCGACCTAGTGCTCGGCACATAGTAACCTAAGAAAAATTTATTATGCACTATCACTCCTAGACAACTAAATTATTCCTTTCTAACATCTCGAATCTTATCTCCTATTTGAACTTGTATTGATTTTATTCCCATCGGATTATAACCCATACTTAAAAAATTATTAGCATTCTTAACCGTAAGATTACTAATTTTAATTGTAAAGTAATCACCCTCTTTCATATAATACCGTTCATTTTCATACAAGGTCCTAAGAATCTCAGAGCTATATGTTTTACTATAATAGCTAAGTATATTGCCAGTAAAGACTGGGATTAGGGCTTTGCAAAATGGACAGCCAGGATCCATATTATCTGGCATTAACTCGTATAATTTACCACAAGTATTACATGTTTTAAGATTACGTTTCGTTATTACTTTTATTGTGTTATACATACCTTTATAACTAACCGTAACAGTTTGTACTCCAACATAATTTATATCTAGATTGTTTACATAACCACTAGTTAAAAATTCAGTTCTACCATTCATATAAGTAGCAAGAAGAATAACACCGTTTTGCTCTAATGTACTACCTTTAAATATACTTAGCTCTCTTGATGATGGATGATGCACATCAAGCCTAGAAAGCCATGCAGCACAATAAGGGCATAAAGGGTCTGAACCATCACTTCTTAACTTATAAGTATGTCCATTAGAGCAGATTTTCGTTCTTGGAATAACGGTGACTACGATATTACATGTATTGTTTTGAAGGATACCATAGATAGTCTGGCTATAAGATAAAATTACTGATTTATTATTTACAAATTGATTTGCTATAAAGTTAGAATTAGAGATTATAACTTTTGTAGAACCATCTAAAAAAGTTAGAGTAGCAGTTGTTATAAGTGGTTCATTAATATAGACTTTTTGAATAGGATGAGTAGCTACCATAGTTCGTATCAGCTGGTGACAACTTTCATCGACTCTTATATGCTCAAGATAATAACGACCTTGTTCTTTACCACAGCTTAAATTATATCCTGTACTTCCTTGCCAAGCTCCCGTTAATCCGCAAATCGCTGATGTAGTTGATATGGTACATACTAAATTTCTACTCGAAGCCGAACAGCTACTTGATACACTGTTAGTCGTTCCTTTTCCTTGATGAAGTAAATTTCCACAGTGGTAAGTTGTAATATTATAATAAATTGCACCCATAGAAGCACCACAATCGCTACATTTATAACGATCAACATATCCGTCATATACTTCTGTCTTACAAGTTGGACATAAAGTTGAACCGTAATTTCCGTTATCGGTATGACTATATACCGCTCGTGTGTTTCCACATGTTTCTAGTCTATAGCAGCTTCCATAAATGCTCGTATGTCTATGATAACAATCACTAACATGATTGTGCTCTACCCATACTCTATCATCATAGTAGCTATAACAACTGCCACCATAATAGGAATGGCTATGCTTTTGTCCAAGGTAACATGCATCTGTATGTTGGTGATTTGGATCTTTAGATTGATTTATTGCATTCCTTATAATGGATTCATTGCTTTCCTCATTCATATTTAAGTCATCATTGTTAACATCATCAATCACTTCATCCCTGTTAGTAAATATAGGTACATAAGTATAATAGTTCTCACCCTTCCATGCTTCATCTTGTTCATCAATTACCTCATCTATGGTTTTAAATCGATATTCAGGTTCTAATACTTGTATTTTATGTTCAAGTTCTATTTTGTAAGGCAAATGGCTATCTTCTAATTTTCTAAGGTAATGTTCATACATGGTTCTACTAATGAAACCATTTGTACTAACTGCTTCAACAAAATTAGATGTATTTGCGTTAACCATTTGTAGAAATACAGTATCCGTTTTTTGACTAAAATAGAAAAACGGAAATAAAAACAAAATGATTACTGCACATACTATATCTACACTCTTCTTAAATATATTTCCCAATAATCATACCTCCATATGTGTATTTCGCATACACCTTTTCATTAGAAAAAAAGTTAAACATATGAAAGATACTACTCTCTTTTGCTTGCATCGTAATGGTAATATAGTCACCTGTATCAAATTGATAGACCCCAGTTGAGTATAGAATATTTAGTATTTCATTTGTATAGATACATTGAAAATATTCCTCATATATAGAAGCATCCTCCTCTACGCAGATATTACATCCAGGATCACTAGCATCATCATTTAAAAAGTAAGTATGTCCATTGATACATTCCCTTGTATTAAAGGTATTTACTACTTGTATTTCTAAAAAATAAGTATGTTCATTATATATTACTTCAATATTTTGATAGCCTAATTTATTAGCTTCATAACTCTCGACTCGATATATATCTGCTGCAAATTCCCTATGACCATCTAGAAATATAAGTATAACTTCTAAATTAAGTTGACTATTAAGTTGTACTTGCCTTCCTCCACCCTTTAACCTTACTTCAATACGTTCTATAACATTGCTACATATCGGACATCCATTGGGATATGTAATTCGATTATAAGTGCTATTACAAATATTACATTTTTCTTCAAAATCAGCCCAGACCATTACTGTTACAGTGGTTAAAACTTCATTGTGATAAATGTTAACAATTTGTTCTCCAGTTCTGTAAGCATTATAATTACTAGTCCAATCCTCTACATACCCAGTACTACCATCTCGGTATAGGGCTTTTACTAATATTTCTAAATGTTCGCCTAGTAAATACTTTTCTTTCCTTGCTATGACCTCAATCCCTATCACAAATTCTCTACATATTGGACAATTATCATCAAAAGATTCTTTGATATATCTAGTATTACATACCGAACATACTTCCTCTCTTTCAACTACTATAACAGAAATCATACATTCTCTACCTTCATAGCTAACGATAACTTCTTGCTCTCCTAACTTATTCTTATCATAGTTGGATTCCCATCCCGAATGGATAAGCTTAGTCTGTCCATTCTTCATAATCCCAGTAAGGATAAGCTTTAAATCATCTCCTTTCATTAAAGTCATATAATTAGGGGCAGCTGTTATACTTAATAATTCATTGGCACATTGATTACAGCCATGATCCCCATCAAAGTCATCTAGTTCATAACTATGTCCATATTGGCAAGTATTCGTATTACGTTTTACTTCAATAACAATTGTATTTACTAGGTTAGTGTTATCTTCTCTAAGGTTAAATACCACCGTTTTCATACCCGCCCCTTTTGTAAAACCAGTCTTTATATAATTCCTTGTAATTTCCTTATCTCCATTATCATATTGTATATATACTTCATAGCTAGGTTCTGTTCCATTTTGTACTATCGTAGCTGAAGGAATTATAAGTAGCCCTAGCGGTATCCGGTTAGGTAGTGTTTGAATCGTAATGGTAGTGGATAGAGTTCCTCTCGTTTTTCCATTACTAATAAGTCCTGAATATGTTAATGCTACGACTTCACTTCCCACAGTTCTACTATAATTATTATTTACGTTAATAATTCTGCTTTGACCATCTAGGAAGGTGGCTTGTACAGTTGATATAATATTCTCTCCATGTATTACCGTTTGCGTCGGATTTGTAGGAGCAATTTTAGTAACTACTTCATGGCAGATAGGACTTTTAAGGATTCCACCAACATAAAATTGACCTGCTTCCTTACCACAATTTATAGAGTAGCTTGTTCGTGTTATATAATTACTACATTGAGTAAAAGGATTTTGCTTACTGTTACCGCAACTACTACATCTAAACTGATTGCTTACATTTGTTACGGACATACTACCTGTACATAAACCTTGTGAGGTGTAATGAGGTGTTTTCCCATCATATCCAGCAATATAGGTTGGCGCATAGCCACAAGCATTACAGGTCCACGTCCACATTTCTAATGTTGAATAGCTGTAGCTCCCACAAATACTTTGATTTGTTGAGGCTTGTCCATAACAGCCCCCTCCACTACTTTGATTGCCTTCATGGGTATGTTTTACTACGAAATCACTAAAACAGTCACTTGTATGTGAATGGTTATTCGATGTTACAACACTGCTATATAAATATGTAATTCTTAGCTTATCTTCTGTATTCTTATTCAACATTTTATGATTTCCATATGACTCTTCTTTCATTCCATTTTTTATAATCATAGTATTACTTTTACTCTCTTCATATCCAATAAGTGCTTTACTATGTATCAGATTTATCTCATAGTTCTTTTTCCTTGTACCAAGTTTCTTCATATATGTCTCATACATATCTATGGTAAGAATGCCATTATACATAACTTCCTCCATTAACTCTTTCGTTAAGGAATGAATATGATTATCCGATATTGTTGACTTGTTAAATGCAATGTATTGTAATGGATATAAAAACAGAAGAATTCCAGCTAAGATAATTGCAATTAATCGACTAAAACTGTCCATACTACTCCTCTTCTTTTCGCTTAAAATAGTGAATTAGTTTTAGATTCATGAAAACATCTCCCGAATAGAAATAATTTTTATAAACTTTATGAATCCTATCTAATATCATATTTCCTATATCTTTGTTATTTCTTACATAAAGCTCTATTACGTATCTTACTCTTAACTCGTTTACATCATCTAAGCTAGATATATCCTGGGATATGAAACTAAATTCATTTTTATATACGTTAAAATCCCTATGACCTATGATCTCACAAAATAACAATTCACGTACTAACTCATATTTAATTCCTAGCTCTAAGTTCTCCAAAACGTAATAAAATGGTTTAAGACATTCATAAGCTTTATCAAATTCTAACTTATCTAAGTATTGATAGTAGTTAAGTACTTGGCTATAGGCTACTAGATTTTCCGATATTAGACTTTTCTCTAAAGGAATCCATAAGTTCATTTTATGATAAGGAATATTGTGAATTAATAGTTTATAGATTTCTAACTGAAAGTAAAAATACTTTAGAAGATCATTGCATTTAAGAATACTCGATAGATTCATACCATCATTAATTATTTTAGTAAATGGATTTTTAATGATATTAGCAAAAGCTAAAGTAATTCCACAAAGGAAAGAAGTTATAAGAAAGATTTTAATTAATATTGTTTGAACTTTCATGAGTATAATGAATGAAAGGATTCCTACAAAGAAATTAGCAAGTACACCACCTAATTGATATAGTACAAAAGCTTTTCTTTTATAAACCTCCTTTGTAGGATACATAATACATTGTCCAGAGG
>JAFAEB010000011.1 GCA_023424235.1 Bacillota bacterium | reverse complement strand
CATAATGGGTAGATAGGCCAAGGTCTTATCTACCCATTTTTTAAAAGTTTTTATTGTAAGTATGATAATGATGATGATTTATATAAGTTATTAATGGATTGTAAGTATGATAATGATGAAGTTTTATATTAGTTATTAATGGATTGGGAGAAGGATTATGAGAAGAAAATTATATGTGTTTTTATTGGGAATTTTATTACTTAGTGCTTTTACTGCTTGTAGTATGAGAGAAAAGAAAGATAGTATAGATAAGGTAGAAGAAGTAATTGGTGATGGGGCTAAAGATGATAGTAAGGATAATAGTGAAGAGAGCAGCGATGATAACAATGGTAATTCATCAGATGGGAATACATCGGATGGGAATACATCCAATGATTTAATTCCAGTAGAATATAGGTATAATCAAGACTTAAATATAATTGATGATAATTATAGAACCTACTATGAGGTTTTTCTTTATTCATTTTATGATAGCGATGGAGATGGAATTGGTGATATTAATGGATTAATCTCTAAGCTAGATTATATTAATGACGGTGATGATAGTACAGATACGGACTTAGGCTTTAATGGAATTTGGTTAATGCCTATTATGCCATCTAACACCTATCATAAGTATGATGTAAAAGATTATTATAATATTGATAGACAGTATGGTAGCTTAGATGATTTTAAACGTCTACTTGAGGAATGCAATAAAAGGGGAATAAAAGTTATCATTGACCTAGTGCTAAACCACTCATCTAATTTACATCCATGGTTCTTATCAGCAGTAAAAAGTCTAAATTATGAACCATGTGGTAAAAAGGTATGTATCCATGAAAATCTATGTAGGGAACATAATCCTTATGTTAACTACTATAATTTTGTACAGGGTAAGCCTAGTGAAAGCTATTATCATACAACGGTTGATGATTGGTATTATGAAGCTGTATTCACGAGCAATATGCCTGACTTAAATTTAGATGATAAAAATTTAAGAAAAGAGATTGAAGATATTATGGCCTTCTGGCTTGATATGGGGGTAGGGGGATTTAGACTAGATGCTGCGCTTCACTATTTTGATCAGGATACGGATAAGAACAATGAAGTTTTAGCATGGCTGAACGATTTTATTAAATCAAAGAATGAATCGAATTATATGGTAGCAGAGATCTGGACTAACTTCTCAAAATATGCTAGATATTATGAAAGTGGAATAGATAGTGTATTTAACTTTGCATTTGCAACAGAAACAGGTATTATTGTAAAAACCCTTAATTATAAAGGTGCTGAAAATTCAGCCAAAGCCTTTGGGGAAGCCATGTTACAAGTTATAAATGGAACAAAAAAATACAATGAGAATGCAATCGATGCTCCTTTCTTTACCAACCATGATACAGCGAGGGCTTCTGGATATTTTTCTGGAAATATTGATAAAATTAAAATGGCGGCTGGGCTTAACTTAATGATGACAGGTAGTACCTTTGTATATTATGGGGAAGAGCTTGGTATGAGCGGAGCTGGTAGGGATGAGAATAAGAGAGCTCCTATGTATTGGTCCAATGAGGAGAAAGAGGGAATGCCGAATCCACCAGCGAATATGGAAACGGTAACCCATAATGTAGCAGCTTTGGATGAACAAATGAAGGATCCATTATCCATCTATCATTACTATAAGAGAGCCATAAGACTTCGTAATGAGAACCCTGAAATCGGAAGAGGAATGATAAGTGTTATAAATGAACTTAGCGATATGGAAGTCTTAACTATAAGCAAGGAATATGAGAATAGTAAAATTCATATGATTTATAATATATCAGAATCTGTGAAAGAGGTTACAATAAGTAAGTCAAATTATGGTTATGAAGGTATAAGAGGATACTTAACGGTTGGGAAAGACGCCGTTACTTTAGAAGGTGAAACCTTAGTGCTACCTCCATATTCAATTGCGATTTTAAAATAAAATAGATGTTCCAATATCCTGTAGTTAGAATCTATAGATTCTAACTACAGGATATTATAATTTTAAAGTATTAACGATGATTGGGGTCAAAAAAAGTGGAACACAGCTTTTGATATTAGCTTATCGTTAATTGTATATGTAAGCGTTTACAAATATTTAGCAACATTCATTGACAAACCTACTCTTCCCATATAGAATAACATCTATGTGACTTGATTGTTTTTTTCAGCATTGGAGGGTATTATGAAGTATAATAAAGCTACTTTATCAAAAAAAGACGAGGTATTTCGTGAATTTGCACTTAACGGTAATATGTGGAGAGTTATTTTTATGGTATGTACTCCACTAGCACTATATCAAAGTTTAAATCAAATATTTAAAATATTAGATGCTATGATGGCATCTCACATTAGTGCAGAGTCTGTATCAGCGGTAGCCTATTTATCTCAGATTAATCTAATGTTATCTGCAATTGGTGGAGGACTTGCTGTTGGTGGAAGCTTAAAGATTAGTCAGGCATATGGTGCAGGTGATTATGAATTGGTTAAAAGAAGAGTAAATAACTTATTTGCAATTTGTGGAGTTCTAGGTCTTTTCGTATTACTATGTATTTTACCATTTACTACAGAATTCTTAAAATTAGCAAAAACCCCAGTTGAACTGATTGAGATAGGTAAACGATACTTTATTGTAGAATTAATCGGTATGATAATTGGATTTTTTAATAATGTTTACATAGCAATTGAAAGAGCAAGAGGTAATTCGAAACGTATTCTAAATCTTAATATCATATCCATTGCTGCGAAACTTTTATTAACTGCACTCTTTGTTTATGTGCTAAACGCAGGTATTACAATGATTGCAATGGCTACTTTATTATCCAATAGTATTATATTAGTAGCTGCATTTATCAATATGAGAGACAAGGATAATGCCTTTGGCTTTTCATTAAAGAAAATTAGCCTAAAGAAGGATATAACGCTTCCTATGTTATCCATATCCTTTCCAGTTATTGTAGAGAAGGTTGCTTTCGCTTTTGGTAAGGTTGTAATTAACTCAATGAGTACCATGTATGGGGTTTTAACTGTAGGTTCACTTGGGATATCTAACAATATTGGTGGTGTAACAACCAATCCACAGAATGGATTTCAAGAAGGTTGTGCAGCTATTATAAGCCAGAACCTAGGGGGAGGAAAACCATATAGAGCACTTGATGCCTTTAAAAAAGTAGTTATTATAAATATGTTAATTGGGGCTTTAGGATTTGTACTTACAGTAGGATTTTTAGATTATATTAGTTTTATTTTTGCAGGTAATAATGTTGAGTTTCAAGAAATGATTGCAAAGGTATATTATTATGAAGCTTGGGGGCTTGTTCCATTAGGAATTAACTCAGCTGTCATGGCTTTATTATATGGATTTGGTTATACAAAATTAACCCTTTTTATCAATTTTAGCCGTGTCTTTTTATTCCGTGTTCCTATTTTATGGGCCTTACAACAATTTACTAACCTTGGTAGTGAAAGTGTTGGTATTGTTATGTTTGTAAGTAATGCACTTGTTGGAGTTTTGGCAGTTGTAATTGGAGCCAAAGTTGTTCTTACAATCTGTAAGGAAAACCAAATATCGTTTTTTAGAAAAAGTGAATAAGTTTGGTTTTGCAAACAATAGTTGGATTTTAGAAAATAAGACCTTTTGACCCAAACATCATAAAATGATTCATATTACAGTAAAATTAAAATATTATGTTACATTTAAAATACGAAATCCCTAAAGAGTCACATCTTTAGGGATTTTAGATTGTCTGGAAACAGTCTATAAAATTCATTCTAGTGAGAGTAGCCACTATCAAGTTCTTTTGCTTTCCTTAAAAGGAATTTATATCTTTTTTGTACTGCATTTACTTCGTAAATATAGCAATCAATTAGGTCAGGATCTACTACATTTTCAAAATTAGAATATGCTGATTCCAGAGCAAGCTTTGTTTGATTTATTTCTGTAAGCAAAATATCCAAGGGAGTTGCTCGTTTCTTAGAAAATAATTTCATACATGCTCCATTCTGCCAAGAAGGCTTATGCAAATTTATTCTTGTTTATAGTATAGTCTAAGATGAATTAGAATATACTACATTAATTAGAAAAATATACTAATTTTATAGGAGGGGCTATGGAAAGTAGAATATTTGTGGCCATAATAGCAGTATGCGTAGTATTAATAATTGTTGGAGTTATAAAGGATAATTATAATTTGATTATTAACTTTCTTGTAAGATTAATATCAGGTATTGCTGGAATTTTTGTTGTAAACTTTTTATTACAACAGCTTGGACTTTATATTAGCGTTGGAACCAATGGATATACGGCACTAACAGTGGGGCTTTTAGGGGCACCTGGTTTTGTTTTTGTATATGGGGTTGCAATGTATTATCACTTTACTAAGTAAGGTAAGTCCTCCTTTTAATCATACATATAAGAATGATAGCACCAGACATGTAATTGTTTCAAATTATGTCTGGTGTTTTATAGGTCATGTATTCTATAGGTCTTATAATTTAATGTTTAATTCTTATATGGATATTTTGATATGAGAAATATTGTCTATTCTATATAAAAATAAATCATGGTTTCGTATATTAGTTATAAAGTTATTTTTTATATAAAATTATAGTTGACAAATAATGTAACTTGTTGTAGAGTTAGGTCATAAATCCATGTGAGGTGGTACTATTTCTTTAAAAATGATATGTCTACTAGTTATTCTTATTGCTGCAGTAGTTATGGATGTAAAATCCTATAAGATAAGAAATTCTTTAATTCTATTTGGCCTTATCTTAGGTCTAATCTTTCTTATGACTGACTTTAATAAGTCCAATTTATTATTTTATTTAGGAGGAGCAATTCTTCCGATTCTACTTTTATTCCCTTTGTTTATTTTAAAAGCGTTAGGTGCAGGAGATATTAAATTATTTGCGGTGATTGGTTTTTTTTGTGGTTATAATATAATTTTAAAAGTCATGCTTTATTCTTTGTTTGTCGGTGGTTTTATGTCTATTATTCAATTATTTAGGTCTAAGAACTTCTATGAAAGTTTAATCTATTTCATTAAATTTATAAGATATCAACTTAAAAGTCCCAGCAAGATAATAACATATTCAAATATAAAAAGAGAGGGTTATCTTGGTGTAATTCACTACTCCATTGCAATCTTAATTGCCTATCTAATAATCCTATGGAGGGGCTTTATAATATAATAGGGTAACTTAATATCGTTTTATATATGGCTATAGAGAGGAGTATAAAGTGTTATACACCATTGTAATCTATGATACAGATACTGATTTTGCAAGTAACTTCATTCACTATGTGAAAAGTAAATATAAAAATTATAGTCTTCACCTATTTACAAATAGAAAGCATTTAGAGGAATACTTAATGATTCATAATGTCTCTCTTTTACTTGTAAATGACTCAATAGAGATGAGAGAAGACTATAAGATTGGAAGAATTGTTATACTATGGGATGGAATGAAGGAGATAAAAGCAGGAGAGGAGATTTATCCTCACATTTTAAAATATCAATCAGCGAAACTAATCTTAGAACAGCTGAATACGTATCTCCCAATAAAAGAGGGTATAAT
>JAFAEB010000435.1 GCA_023424235.1 Bacillota bacterium | reverse complement strand
ATATTGGTTAAGGTCATTGCTTTTACTTTAGATAATATATTTTCAGGAATCGTTATTTTATTACGAGTTGCCAGAATGATTACATCTTGGAAACAATGTAGGACTTCGTTATGATACATGGGTGATTGTTCCCAATGTACACCATCTCTCATAACCTGAATTGAGATTTGCTTATTAAGTCTTTCTAATGCAAGTCCTATCCATTTATCCCTAAGTTCTCCATCAGGTAAAAGAATAGCGATCTGAAACAATCCTTGATTTTCTAATATTCCCCAATTACTTATTAATCGAAATGGTGAATAGACATCGACTAAATATTGTCCATGTACTAATAAAGATTCATAGAATACGTCAATGACTTCATCGGTTAGATATTCGCTATCACTAAAGTAACGAATTGCTTTCGTCCATGAAGCCCCTCTGAGTCCAGCTTCAATACTTCTCCAGGTAGTTGCTCTACTTCCTTCTTTATGCAAAGGTTCTTTTTCTATAAAATTCAATAATAGCTTAACAAAAGTTTTCGCATATTTTTCATCTTTTGTCATTGCATATGCTTGACCTAGACATATAAAATACCTATGACGGCAAAGTTGATATATAAACTCTGGATCATTTCCTGGCATATATCTCCAATCAATTTCATTATTAAAAATTACTGCTTCATAAGTTCTCTCCATATCCCATTTTAAATCAAATAAAAAATATTGATCGCATACTTCATTAGCAACCCTTAAAATATGCTCAACATCTTGCGGCCAATAGGTTTTACAATAATCACTAATTCGATCTACATGATCAAAAAAGTGATTCTTACGCCCATTTTGAAAAAATATTTCTTTGTTCATACTTTCTCCTATTCAATGTTAATTTACATTTAGGTACATTAAATTTATCAATTAACACCCATACAAGTCTAAACTAGTAAAGAATAAACCGTTCAACTTACCAGTATAAGTTCCAGTCCTTACTTAATCTTGTTAATCCTTCAAGATAAAAATAATCGCCCCAATTTGTACATTCATTCACACCATAATGATTGCATGTATTGTATGGAGAACGATTGGAATAAGTACCATGAAGTATTAAACCATTGGACTTCGTAACATCTCTAACAGCATAGTTATCGTATAAAGATTTTAATATTTTCTTAGCAATCTCAATATAATACTTACTATCCTCTCCTTCTAAATATTTTGCCATTTCAAGCATACCGCATACTGCTATGGCAGCACTGGAAGAATCTCTTGGTTCATCCCCTTCCATAAAACACAGATCCCAATATGGCACCATATCCTCTGGTAGGTGACGAAGAAAATAATTGGTTACCTTTTTAAATAATGGAATATAAGATTCCTCCTTGGTATAACGATAACTTAATGCAATACCATATATCCCCCAGGCTTGACCTCTTGCCCATGCAGACCCATCTTTATAGCCTTGACAGGTTGCTCCATGACTCGGTAAACCGGTTTCATGATGAAAAAAATAAGTATGCCAGGTGGAGTAATCCTCTCTAATAACATGCTTTAAGGTAGTATGTATATGTTTCTTTGCGATCGTACTATAGCTTAAATCCCCTGTTACTTCAGATGCCCAATAAAGAAGTGGTAGATTTAATAAACAATCTATAATAAGTCTACAATTTTCTGGACTATTCATACTACCCCAGGCTTGAATATATTCACCATTTTCGTGATATCTAGAAATGAGTTGTTTTGCTGCTAATATAGCTGCTTCTTTCCCATTTTCATTTGCTGTTAGTTTATAGCCAGCAACGCATGACAAAGAATACAAAAATCCCATATCATGATGGTTTACATTTATTTTGTTTTTAATACGATGTAAAAAGCTATCAATTTGTATATTAGCAGAATCTTTAAATGCTTCGTCTTTCGTATGTTCGTAATTAAGCCATAACTCCCCTGTCCAAAAGCCTTCTGTCCAATCTGTATTATCTGTTGCTTCATAAAATTGATTTATACTATATGCCTTTTTAAATTTGTAGGTAAAATCCTTTAATAGGCCTTTATCTTGTAAGGCACAAAATTTTATCGCTTTTTCGACCTCTTCATCGCTTATAAGAGGTTTATCTTTAAATCTTAACATAAGCACTCCTATCTTTCTTACATAATCTCCATTTTTAAAATTGTACATGTTCTATATAATATTAACAATGTATAATTTGATAAAAATTTATATGCATAGAAGAATTTAATACATTGTATTATAACATCATTTTTTCTATAGTTATAATACAATATTATGATTATTTTTGAAATTCCAATCGACTTCTTATTTTTACGTATATTAAAGGAGGTTTTGTATGTTTTTAGAGCAAACCAATCATATAAATAATTTTCTCGACTTTAAACCATTTCCTTCCATTCATGATAAAGAATCCTGGGATTCACTTAATAAAGAGCGAAAAGCTGAAATACTAGATTTAGCAGATAGTTATCTTCCCTATCATTATCCAGCAATTCCTGCTACTTTATATATGGATTATTTTAGAAGTGGAAGAAGAGTTTTATTTGAAGATGCTTACATGGAACGCAGAAGAAAGTTAAATACCTTCGTTATTGCTGAATGTATCGATCAAAAAGGTAGATATATCGATGCAATCGTAGATGGAATTATGTTTATATGCGAAGAAAGTGGATGGCAACTTCCACCCCATAATACCTATACCCGTTCTTTTGGTGAGAATTGCCTTCCAGATTACAAAAGACCTTTATTAGACTTATTTGCATGTGAAACAGGTGCCTTACTTGCAATGATTTACTACCTACTTAAAGATAAGTTAGATACCATATCAGAACATATCTGTGGGCGTATTGAATATGAGTTAACTCATCGAATTCTTACACCCTACCTATCTAACGATTTTTGGTGGATGGGACGTAATGGTGAATCCACAAACAATTGGACTATATGGTGCACGCAAAATGTTCTTCTTACTACCTTTTTACTAACTAGTAACTATGATAAAAGCAAAGTAATAACTGTTGCTAATAAACATATATCCATAGAAAATCTAGAAAAGGAAATCTTATATCATGCTACTTATAGTATAGATAGATTTATAGAAGCATATGGCGAGGATGGTTGTTGTGATGAAGGACCTACTTATTATAGACATGCTGGTCTTTGCTTATTTAATGCTATGGAGGTATTAAATCATATTGGGAATAAACAATACTCTTCCCTCTATCAGGAAAGTAAAATTAGAAATATTGCAAAATATATTTATAATGTACATGTAGATGATATTTATTATATTAATTTTGCGGATTCTTCACCTGTAGCAGGCCGTGCAGGAGCAAGAGAATATTTGTTTGCCAAACGTATTAAGGATGAGGATATGATGGCCTTTGCGGCTTTGGACTATAGAGCTTGTGAAGATAAAATACTAAGTCAAGAATTAAACTTATTCTATCGGATACAATCTTTATTCGCCGATAAAGAAATGCTTGAATATAAGAATCGTTCTAAAGGGTGCAAAGAACTATATTATGAAAGTGTTGGTTTATTCCTTACAAAGGATTCAACTAATTATCTAGCTGTAAAAGCTGGTGGAAATGGCGATAACCATAATCACAACGATACAGGTAGTTTTACAATATATAAAAACGGTAAACCTTTTCTTATTGATGTTGGTGTAGAAACCTATTCAGAAAAAACCTTTTCAGATAAACGTTATGAAATATGGACTATGCAGTCTGCTTATCATAATCTGCCTACTATAAATGGCTACATGCAAAAAGACGGCTCTAACTATAAGGCTAGTAATGTTTCAGTTTCCTTTTTAGAAGATCATAACAGTATATCGATGGATATCAGTAAAGCCTATCCAAAAGAAGCTAATATAAGCTCCTATGTAAGGCAAGTTACCTTATATAAGAATAAGTATATTGAAATTTATGACCAATTTGATTCTTCTACATCAGTAGAAGAAGGCTCCTGTATCCTTTCACTTATGTCTTATGAACTACCTATCATTAAGGAAAATATTATATTTATTGGTTCTCTAGGGACAATTAAGGTTGAAGGTGCTAAAAAAATACATAGGGAAGAAATACCTATTACAGATAAAAGATTACAGACTGCTTGGAAGCATAATATCTATCGAATACAAATTGAAAATGCATCGAATTACTTTAGATTAATAATCTAATGTCTAATAGGAATGAAACTGTAAAAAGTATTGGGGTATAGGAATAATAATCATATTCCCATACCCCAATGGACTGTAAACTTTACTTAAATCATTGCATTCCACTTCTATATTCACAACGATCAAAGATATCTCCACAAACGATAAAAGTAAAAATGGATATCACCACACACACAAAAATATATGGAAGTATAGCTAATACTTTTAAAGCTTGTGGTAAAATGAAATAGGCAGCAGCACTTAAGCCGATGGATGGTCCAAATATCAATAGAAAAATAAGTACCCCAAAGGTTGCTGATATTATTTTACTTGGTTGACCTCCAAATACCCTATAGCAAATGATTGTATAGCATATCATTACCAGAGAGGTAACAATATAGGCTAAGGCCAATAACACATTTAATATAATTGAAGTTCTACTTGTAATACATACTACAGTAAATATTATAAGACCATCAAAGCAAGGCTTTATAAATGAAAAAAGGGAGGAATAGATTAGTTTATAGATTGACTTTACTGGCATTAAATAAATATAAGGTTTCCCTAATTCATATGCAAATTTACCAAACATAGTTAAAAATAATTGCATATAAACTAAAATAGCAAGTATAATGTACCCTGAAAACTTAGTATCTACATAATAACAAAATACACCTGCCCCTATGGAACATAGTACCGTATATAAATCAAGATATAAAAATCGGCTCGTTCTCTTTTTCTCAAGAATATGACGATAAAAAATTGCACTTGCACCATGGCCTTTTATTAGTCCCATTCGTTCTTCCCGAACCTTAACAGGTTTAACACCTGCCATACCTTTTCCTTCTTTAGCCGCTTGTAAACGACTATAATAAAGTTCTGTACTTGATAGTACGTCTTCGTAATAATCTCCTTCACGTAAAGAAAAGATTAATACTAAACCAATACTACTTACTAGAAAGAAGAATAATGAGATTACGATTTTTCCCATATTCCCTATCATAAAACCTTCAAAGAACATAATTGGCCAACCTAAGATTGGAAAGCATTGAAAATAAATATTGCTTGAAAGACTTAAAATACTCTCCATAATACTTTTTCCTAATATCTGATATTGGTAAAATACAAGCAGTATTAAAATAGCGACAAGTGTTGCCAAGATTATCTTTACAGATTGCTTTCTTCTTTGATTTCCATTGGTTAATATATAGGTTGCAATAGCAACTAATTGACTAAAAAATAATATAATTACATAAATAATTAATAAATTAAAGACTGCCATCATACCTAAACCAAAGCTTTTCCTTAGCGTCGGTATCTGATAAAAGATAAAAATAGCACTAATAATGGTAGTACCCATCTGTTTTAATAATCCATAAATTAAAATCTTTTTAGAAGAGACTGGAGAAACAAATAATAGCCCCACATCTGCCATATTAAATAAGGTAGAACCATTCGATAAACCAGTTATCACTTGGCTAATGATAAGTAATAGATTGATGGCAAAGATAATCATATATAATATACGAATATCTGCAAATTTTGTAACTGCTAATTCATTCTTTTCTCCTAGCATGGAAGAGAGAAACATTAATATAATACTTCCAAAAATGATTCCATATAGAATAAGGTAAGCTGGCTTTTTTCGAATACTTAAAATACGATTCTTTAATGTAATAATTAAGAGATAACTTAGTGCTTTCAATGTATCTCCTCCTTACCTTCCTTCTTAACTTCTGTTATGTCAAAGAATAATTTTTCTAGATCCTCTCCAGAACCTTGTACTTCAGCTCTGGTTCGCCTAGCTGCTATTTCACCTTTAATCATAATATTTGTACTATCCCAAAATTCCTCTACACTATCAAGCATATGAGTACTAAGGAGTATAGCCTTACCCTCATTCCGATACTCTACTAATAAATTCTTTAATTCTTTAATCGCATGAGGATCTAATCCTACAAAAGGCTCATCGAATAATATTACCTTCGGATCTGGTAATAAGCCACAACAAATACTTACCTTTTGCTGCATCCCTTTCGATAATTCACTACCTAGTTTTTTCTTTTTATCATCAAGTTCAAACCTTTCAAATAAAGCATTCGCTCGTTCTTGCCAATTTGATAACTCATAAGCTCTTGCAATAAACTCCATGTGCTCCCAAGTAGTAACCATATCATATAAAACTGGCATCTCTGGTATGTAACCTAATTTTGATTTTGCAAGTAACGACTTATTTTTATGACCATCAATAAGTATTTCACCCTCAAAACGAAGTAGTCCTGCAATACTTTTTATTATAGTAGATTTACCTGCTCCATTTGGTCCAACTAATATGGATATCTCACCGTTATTTACAGTAAAAGATATATTATTATTGGCTATTACTTTACCATATTTCTTTGAAACATTATTAACAACTAGCATAAGTCCTCCCAAATCTATAATGTTTAAATCTTTTGTGTTAAATTATCCCATAAGTTAATAAAAATGGCAAGAACAATTTAACAATATATAGTGATAAAGTATTACAAATAATAAGTGAGCTACTGATATTTTGAGTAATAATATAGATTTCAAGCATATCTATTACAACACTCACTACATCAATAGCTCATCTTAAATTATCTAATCTAAATTCTACTATTTCATTTCATCCATTAATTGACTTTCATGTTTCTTAAAAAAATCAAACTTTGGCTCTAGAAATTTATGCATTTTATTATTGTCAATAATAAAATGTGAAACATCTAAGAAAGCATTATCCCAATTCCACAAATCGGTTGAAAAGTTTAAATATTCACGTACTAAATCACATCCAGTAGGTGCAATAGGATGTAACAATAATAAAGCCGTCTTGATTCCATATAAGCAGTCGGTTAATATTTGTTTTCTTAAGCTTTCATCCATATTATTTTCTGCTTCTTTTAGGTTATTTACTTGATGTTTATTAAGAAATCTAATATAGCTATCTAATACATAGGTAATACTATGAAATTCATATCGATACATATGCATTTCATATTTCAATATGGCTTCTTTACTCTCATTTACTACTGCGTCACTAACTTTACCAGTAGGTATAACACCATCATAAAACTTTTGTAAGGTATAAAAGTAGGTTCTTATGATACGGTTAAAAACATTGGTTAATAAGTTTCCTTCTTTTAATACGGTATCTACCCCAACTTGTTCTCCTTCTGGTAAATATACCTTTGGAGCAAAGCTAACACTTTTATTCGCAAGGCCTAAACTTAAAAAATGCATTCTTAATTGTTCAGGGGTATAAAAATCTAGTAAATCCTTGGCCATCGGAGGTTTTATACTAGAACTACTGCTAGCTTTCTTATCTAAAAATAATACATGATTATTTGCAATTAATTCTGGCAAATTAATTTTTGTAATATCATCCTCTTCATTATTAAGGAGTATGCGTGCAAACATAGCCATTTCTGCTATACCATAGAAATAGATATTATCTTCCCCCATAAATTGATATACTTTAGCATCTTTGTCAAGCCACCAATTTTTCCATTCTGTATCCTCCATACCCTTTTCTTCTAAATAGGTCTTAGTAAAAGATATTGGTGCCCATAAAGATTCAGGCCATACCCAGAAGGTTAAGTCCTTTACTCCCTCTATTGCAGGAACTTTTACACCCCAAGTAATATTACCTGATAATCGAAATGGTACCAGTGTTTTACCTGTTCGAAAACGTATATTATGTTTTGCTAATACCTCTCTTGCTACATCTCTATCCTTTAATGTATCAAATACAAAGGTATAACTTGGCTTTTTCTCCTCGTTAATCACATTACATTTTGGCATATCATTTAATAAAGAGTCTAAGTCCTCAACTTGTTTTTTTTGTACATAAATCATTGGAAGCTTTAAAAATTCCTCCATTGCATTAAGAATGTACTTACGTGTATTGGTATTCCTTCTTAGATAGTCATTTCTTTGTTTAAGGATATCCATACAGTCTTCTAGCTTAAAATACCAGTTACTTACATGAATTACTTCTGGAGTTTTTCCTGATAAAGTGCTTTTGGGGTCAATTAATTCAGACGGCATGTATTGATGGCCTAATGCGCATTCATCAGAATATGCTTGTTCAGAGTTGCAACCTTCTATCGGGCAACGACCAATAACTTGTCTACCATTCAGTAAAACCCTATGCTCTGGATCAAAAAATTGTGGTGTTGACAACAAATCTAAATAACCCTTTTCATAAAGTTTATGAAATATTTCGCTTGATAGCTTCTCGTGTATTTCACCAGCTGGTTTTAAAGCAGATGCTCCATAAAAATCTAAGCTGATTTCATATTTATCTAATACTTCCTTTTGTTTAATATGATTTTTTTCGACATAATCTTCAATTGTAAGTTGATTTTCCTCATTACTTAATTTACGATAGCTTTCTAATATTGGAGAACCATAACAATCTGTACCTGATACAAATATAACATTCTCACTACCAATTCTATCTCTTAAGAACCTTGCAAAGGTATCACTATGAACAAACATACCTCCTACGTGTCCAAAATGTAATTCTTTATTGCCATAAGGCATACCAGCCGTTATAACTGCACGTTTAGGGAATACCGGTCTATTATCTTCTAGATTCTTTTTATAATTATCACACATAAAAATACTCCTTTCATTTAACTATTTAATTTTACTTATCAAAAAAGAAAAAATAGTATAAAAAAAACACCTCCTACGATTTATTGTAGGGGCGTTAGTTACGCGGTACCACCCTATTTTATCCTTTCGTCACCAAAAAGATCTTAACAAGTACTATCATACTCTAGCTCTGTAACGGGAACACCCGATATACCATCAATTTATTATCCGATATACAGCTCCAAGGCTTGCTTCATCTATTCTTTCATCCTCCTTCTCAGCTTACAGGAGTTCTCTGTAGATTATGTAATAGACTACTCTTCTCTTCAACGCTTTTTAATATTATATCAAGTATAGAAGTTGAACTAATATTTGTCAATACATAAAATAGCTTTCACATAAAAATTATTATTACCAAGAAATGCTTCGATATGCATTACCTTTACTTATTTTTATAATTATGTTACGATAGCATGTGAAATTACAAAGGAGGTAACTTTTATGTTCTCGATTAAACTAGACCCAGAAGCAAAAATATATATGTATGAGCAAATATATAACCAAATCAAAGATGAAATAAAAAAAGGAAAAACACCTCCTCATACAAAGTTACCCTCAACTCGATTACTATCTAATAACTTAGGTGTAAGTAGAAATACTGTTGATTTAGCATACTCCCAGTTACTTTCTGAAGGATATATCGAATCACGTCCTAAAAGTGGATACTATGTATGTCCTCTATCAGAGCATTCGAATATTCAAATAAAGAAAGAAGTAATGAGTAGAGAAGAATCAGTAACAAGCTATCAATTTGATTTTTCTCCATTTGCAAGTGATATTAATAATTTCCCCTTTTATACTTGGAGAAAGCTATCCAAAGAAGCAATGAGTGAATATAACAATCACTTATTTTTATTAGGTAATAGTCAAGGTGATAGGGATTTGCGAATCGCCATCTGCGACTACTTAAGGAGCTTTCGAAGTGTTAATTGTAATCCTGACCAAATTATTATAGGAGCAGGTGCAGATTATTTACTTCAATTACTATGTCAAATATTAAATAACGATTCAAATACCAAAATCGCTATGGAAAATCCAACCTATATGCGAGCATATAACATTTTTAAAGGATTTTCATATGATGTTTTTCCCATATCACTTGATAAAAATGGAATTTCTATAAAAGAGCTAAATGATACGAATGCAAATATTGCATATGTAACTCCATCCCACCAATATCCTCTAGGTATCGTTATGCCCATAGCTCGAAGATTAGAATTACTTCAATGGGCAAAGGAAGGCTCCAGATATATTATTGAAGACGATCATGATAGTGAATTTCGTTATAAAGGAAAACCAATTCCTTCCCTACAAGGTGTTGATACCAATCATAAGGTTATATATTTAGGCACCTTCTCACGAGCACTAACGAAAGCTTTACGTGTTGGCTATATGGTACTTCCTAAGGATTTATATCATATCTACAAAACAAAGTATCATTATTATTCTTCAACCGTATCAAGAGTAGATCAATTTATACTTACAGGTTTTATTACCAAAGGCTATTTTGAACGTCATCTAAATAAAATGAGAAAAATATATAAGAATAAACAGGAAGTCTTAATAAAGGCATTAAAAGTATTTGCTAATAAAATTGAGGTAGATGGTGAACATGCTGGATTACATCTGGTAGTCAAATTTCATACTGAACTAAATGAGGATGAGATTATATCCATAGCATCTAAAAATAGTATTCGGCTATATCCTCTATCAAAGCACTATATTACCATGGAAAAAACACTTTATTCAAAAGGTAATCTAATAACTTCCACTAATAAAAATGAACCTTACCCTTCTTTTTTATTTGGTTTTGCTAATCTTTCAGAAGAAGAATTGGAGGCTGGAATTATAAGGTTACATGAGTCTTTAAGAGATATTCTCTAATCAAGAATAGTTAGAAACGATATATATGAATTATAAATGAATGTAGCTAATTACATCATATGGTAAATCTAATCCATGGATGTATTTATTAGCTACATTCTTATTTAATGAGTAATTAATTTACTACAAATGAAAGCATCCGAATTATTTATGGTAATAATTCTTTTATTTCTTTTTGGATTCAAAATAATTTCTTCCAAATACGATATCTTCCTTCATTTGCTCCTTTAATTCCTCAATGGTATCATATTTTATTTCTGGTCTTTCCATAGCATATAAAGAAACTTCTATGGTTTTGCCATATAGGTCTTCATCATAATCAAATAGATAGGTTTCAACACGTTTTTCTTTAGTTTCACCAACTGTTGGATTATTACCTATATTCGTAAGTCCCATATGCTGTTTACCATCGATTGTAGTAATTGATGCATAAACACCGCTTGGAGGAAGTAATTTCATAGAGGTTGGTATTAAGTTGGTTGTTGGGAATCCTAAAGTTCTGCCAATTCTTCTACCATGTTGAACTTCTCCAATAATTGTATATGGTCTTCCTAAGAATTTACTTACTTCTTCCATATTACCCATTGCTAATTGTTCACGTATGTAAGAACTACTTACTACCTGATCTTCAATTTTCTTCTTATCAAATACGATTAATTCATATCCATATTCATCTGCCATAAGACGTAATAAATCTACATTTCCTCTTCTCTTATGACCAAAGCAATAATCACTACCTACAACGATGATTTTAGCATCTAATTTTTTTACTAATACTTCTTTTATGAAATCTTCTGGTTCCATAGATGCAGTTTCTCTTGTAAAGGGATAGGAGATCATTACATCAAAACCCATTTCCTCAACTAAATACTTTTTCTCTTCTTCAACATAAATTAAATCTACGTCCTTACCAGTAAATAAACTTACTGGGTGAGAGAAAAAAGTAAACATCACTGCTTGATAGCCTTTCGTTTTTTGTTCTAAGACTTTGTCTAAAAGTAGTCTATGACCTAAATGTAGACCATCAAATTTTCCAAGAGTAACAGCACAATTTTTAAATTCAAACTCTGTATTCTCTGCTATATATCTCATATGTTATCTCCTTACACAAATATAATAGTTCTAATATTCCAGCTACAAAAATAATCCTAAGAGACGATTAGAAAAACATTTTAACTGGCTTATATACCTTTTCCTCATCTATAAATTCATATATGGCTACAAAACGTTCTAAATAATCATACACTAAAACAGCGGATGAATGGTACTCCTTACTTATAAAAGTAATTTGATCTATAGTAAGTTGATTACCGTTATTTAAATATTTACAATATTCCTCTAGAACTTTCACTTTATCATATTGAAACATTTGATCAACCGGTATCACCACGTCACTGATACTGTTATTATCGACTAATTCTTTAATCTGATTAATGGTTAAACTAGAATTTATATCAAATTGACCAACTTTAGTACGTTTTAATTCTTTCATACAGCCACCACATGCTAGTTTAATGCCAATATCATGGCATAATGTTCTAATATAGGTACCTTTCGAACAATCAACTGTCATGGTAACTTCTTTCTTGACCATATCAATATGATGGATTTCTATATTTTGGATAAATACTTTTCTTCTCTCTCTATCGATCTCAACACCTTTTCTAGCAAGGTCATAAAGTTTCTGACCATTTACTTTGATTGCTGAATACATAGGTGGGAGTTGATTATATTCACCAATAAAGCTAAGAACTGCTTCTTCAATTTCATCTTTTGTATTTAATACTTCTTTGCTTTCTAGGATTGTACCTGATGTATCTTGGGTATCTGTAACCGTTCCAAGCAGTAAAACCGCCTCATAAGTCTTATCTTTGTCGGTTAACATATCACATAGTTTAGTACCATTACCTAAGCAAACCGGAAGTACACCAACAGCATCTGGATCTAGAGTCCCGGTATGACCAATCTTTTTTTGCTTTAGAATACCCCGTAATTTAGCAACTACATCAAAGGAAGTAAAACCTTTTTCCTTATAAACATTAATTATCCCGTTAATCAAGTTTTTGCTCCTATTTATCACTTTGGTTTAATTGGCACTCCATGTAGCCAGTTAAACTATTTATAATATCATGTACAGTTCCAGTCATAGAACAACCAGCAGCCTTTGTATGTCCACCACCATTGAATTTTTCAGCAATTTTTCTAACATCAACTATTCCATTGGATCGCATACTTACTTTAAAGTCATTATCCGTCTCATATATAAATAAAGCTACTTCTACTCCATTCGTAATACGTAATTGATCGATAACGCCATCTAAATCTTTACTACTTACATTATACTCGATCATTTCATCCTTCTTAAGGTAAGATATAATTATTTTACCTTCAAGTACCAACATACTTTTCATTAAGCAATAACCAAGTATTTGATTTTGTAAATAAGATTTTGCATAGAAGGTTTCATCAATTAACTTTGAAAATGGAATATCTTTCTCAATTAACCTACCAACAATATCCATTGTTTTACGTGTAGTATTTGAATGTTTAAATACGCCTGTATCATGTATGATACCTAAGTATAATGCTTTTGCAATTTTTGTATTTATTTTGTCATCATCAAATAAATCATACAAAACCTCACAAGTAGAGCTTGCATCAGCAATGACATGATTAAGATCTGCAAAGTTTGTATTACTTATATGATGATCAATATTTATTGTTCTCTTAGCATTTTCAAAATATTTTATCGAATTGCCTAAACGGTCTAAGCTGCCACTATCTAATGCTATAAATACATCATAAGTAATATCTTCATGAAGACTTTGCTTTACGATATTTACATCATCTATAACATTAAAACGTTCAGGAATAGGTTCTAAAAATACATCTATGTGAACATACTCTGGTAAATTTGTCTTAAGATAGTGATATAGGGCCATGCAAGAACCAACGCAATCACCATCTGGTCTTACATGCCCTCCTATTCCAATCTTTTTATTATTTATAATTTCATTTAGAATACTCTTCATGGAAACTCCTATTATTCTTATTCCTCTTCACCATCGTCTTCATCTTCGTCATAATCATCTTCTATTTCTTCTTCAAAGTCTTCATCACTAATGTTTTGATTACTATCAATATCTTTATTTACTTCATTGATTAAACGAGACATATTTACTCCATATTCAATGCTTTGATCTAATATAAAGTTAAGCTCTGGTGTATTTCTTAAATTGATACTTTTTGCTAATTGCCCTCTAATAAATGGTGCAGCACTTTTAAGTCCTTTAATCGTAGACTTGCAGGATTCTTCATCACCAAGTACACTAATGTATACTTTAGCATGTTTTAAGTCTGGTGCTACATCTACAGCCACAACAGTGGTCATAGGATTAATTCTAGGATCTTTAATTTCTCTATTTATTAATTTACTAAGTTCTCTTTGAACTTCACCGTTAATACGTGTGTTTTTAATACTGTTTTTTCTCATTGAACAAATCCTTTCAAATAACGATTTAAAATAAATAGTCTGTTAAACTTAAGTGAAAGTAATAAACCTTGGACTGAATGAATTATATCAACTTAATTCATTCAGTCTTTCACTGAGAGTGTTCTCTCACTTAAGTTTATAACCAACAAATGAACAATTATACCTAGATCAGTATATACTTAATGAATCATAGTTATAAGTAAAGACATTAGGTATTAATTGTTAATCAGTTTAACAGACCTTTTTACTATTTTCTAGGAATTTCTTGAATAATGTATAATTCTACTTGATCAAATTCCTTGATATCATTGAATTTTTCAAATACAAGACCACATTCATATCCGGTAGCAACTTCTTTTACATCATCTTTAAATCTCTTTAAGGATGCTAATGCTCCATCAAAAATAATTTTTTGGTCACGTATAATTCTTGCTGAACAACCTCTAGTGATTTTTCCATCAAGAACATAAGAACCAGCGATTGTACCAAGACCAGATGCTTTAAATACCTGTCTTACCTCAGCATGACCAATTACCTTTTCTTCAAATGTAGGGTCAAGCATACCCTTCATAGCAGATTCAACATCTTCAATGGCATTATAGATTACTCGGTATAATCTTAAGTCAACTTTTTCTCTGTCTGCTGTCTCTTTTGCTGCATTATCTGGTCTAACATTAAAACCTATAATGATTGCATTGGAAGCACTTGCAAGAGTAACATCAGATTCATTAATAGCTCCAACACCACCATGAATAATGCGTACCGCAACTTCTTCGTTGGATAATTTTAATAAACTTTGTTTCATAGCTTCAACGGAACCTTGAACGTCCGCTTTAATAATAATATTAAGTTCTTTAATATTACCAGCTTTGATTTGAGAGAATAAACCATCTAGTGATAATTTAGCTTTTGTATCTTGAAGAAGTTTTTCTCTACCTTGTGAAATATATGTTTCTGAAATAGCACGAGCTTCTTTTTCTGTACTAGTTGCGATAAAGATTTCACCAGCATCTGGTACTTCATTAAGACCAAGTATTTCAACTGGAGTAGATGGAGTAGCTTCTTTTACTCTTCTACCTTTATCGTCCATCATGGCTCTTACTTTACCATAAGCTGCACCAATTGCGATAGAATCACCAACATGTAGAATTCCCTTTTGAACTAATATGGTTGCTACTGGACCTCTACCCTTATCAAGCTCAGCTTCAATAACAATACCTCTCGCATTACGGTTAGGATTTGCTTTTAATTCAAGCATTTCAGAAGTTAATATTATCATTTCAAGAAGAGTTTCAATACCTTCTTTTGTATGAGCAGAAACAGGTACAAATACGGTATCTCCACCCCAATCTTCAGCGATTAATCCATGCTCTGTTAATTCTTGTTTTACTCTTTCAATATTAGCACTTGGTTTATCAATTTTATTAATTGCTACAATTATTTGAATACCAGCTGCTTTTGCATGACTGATAGCTTCTACTGTTTGAGGCATTACACCATCATCTGCTGCTACTACTAGGATTGCGATATCTGTAGATTTCGCACCTCTCATACGCATGGACGTAAACGCTTCATGTCCTGGAGTATCTAAGAAAGTGATTTTTTCACCATTAATATCTACTACATAAGCACCGATATGTTGTGTGATACCACCTGCTTCATGAGTTGTAACATTTGTGGTACGTATAGCATCAAGTAAAGATGTTTTACCATGATCTACATGACCCATAACACAAACTACTGGTGGTCTTTTTTCCATATCAGTTTCTTCTTCATCGTCTTCTTTAAGTAGTTCTTCAATTACGTCAATTACTACTTCTTTTTCAGCAATAATTTCATATTCAAGAGCAATTTCTTCTGCTTCTTCATAAGTAATTTCTTGATTAATTGATACCATTTTACCGGATAAGAATAATTTCTTAACTAATGCGGATGCTGGTAACTTCATTTTATCTGCTAATTCTTTAATTGTTAGTATTTCTGGTAAAATGATTACTTTAACTTCATCTTCAACCTCTTGTACAATTGGCTTTGGTTTAATAAATTGACCTTTTTTTCTTAATGTTAATTCATCATCAACATTATCGATTTCTTTACGATTGTAATTATTTTTAGTCGGTTTTACATTTTTGTTTGCTTTTCTATTAGTTACTACTTCACTTCTTGACATACCAAGTGGAGCATCAAACTTTTTCGCGTCAGATTTTCCATCATTTCTAGTAAAGGTACGTTTTTTATCGTTATCTTTATCATCGTCTTTGTTCATATCATTAAAGCCAAAGTTACGATTTCTAAATCCTGTATTACCCGTTTGATTCTGATTATTTGGACGATTTCTATTAAATCCACCAGCATTACCAGCACCTTGAGGTCTTTGACCACCTTGTTGACCACCGTTATTGTTATACGGTCTATTTGCTC
>JAFAEB010000423.1 GCA_023424235.1 Bacillota bacterium | reverse complement strand
TATTCCTTTATGGTATTTTTTATTTGTTCTGATACATAATTAGCTATGTCCACGGATTTCATATCCTTATAATCTTCATAATATAAAGGTTTTAAGTAATGAATTTGAACCGTAAGTTTTTTTATGGAATGAGTGTCAAATGCTTTATAGGAGTCTATTATAGCCATCGGTACAATTGGACACTTTGCATTCATAGCAGATTTAAAGCTTCCACCTTTAAACTCAAGAATATTATTACCATCTCTTGATCTTGTACCCTCTGGGAATATGATATAATTTCGACCTTCTTTTACTTCTTTCGTAACTTCTATCATAATCTTCATAGACTGCCTAACATCTTCTCGGTCAATAAATTTTGATTCAAGAATTTGAAAGATTTGTTTAATAAAAAAAAGACGTTCAACTTCTTTTTTTGATACCGTAGTAAGAGGTCTTTCATGTGTTTCTATAATTGCTAGAGCATCAAATAATCCCTGATGATTTGGATACATAATATAACCATTCTCTTTTGGAAGATTATGAAGACCATAGCACTTTATTTGCACACGCCCTCTTTTATTTACGATTTTTGTCAATCGATGAATAAAAGTATATCTAGTTACTTCATCATATTTGGTAACATCTAAAAATTTTGATATTTTAACGATCCATAAAGGTAGGTTAAAAATACTTCGAATAACCATTAATATTATACGTTCCATGTGTCCCTCCTCGTAAGGCAATTACATGTTATCATAACCTTTTAGCATTCTAGCTCTACTTGGATGTCTTAATTTTCTTAAAGCTTTGGCTTCAATCTGTCTGATACGTTCTCTTGTAACATTAAATTCTTTTCCAACTTCTTCAAGAGTTCTAGTTCTTCCGTCTTTTAAACCGAAACGTAAGATTAATACACGTTGTTCTCTTTCTGTAAGAGTTTCAAGTAACTTAGAGATTTGGTCTTGTAGTACAGAATAAGAAGCAGCTTCTTCTGGTCCCATAATGGATTCATCTTTAATAAAATCACCTAAATGACTATCATCTTCTTCACCGATTGGTGTATCAAGTGAAATTGGGTCTGCGGAAACTTTTAAAATTTCTCGTACCTTTTCTACTGGAAGTTTCATTGCATCTGCAATTTCTTGTTCCGACGGTTCTCTACCTAACTCTTGTAACAAACTTCTAGAGATTCGATATGTCTTATTAATAACTTCAGACATATGTACTGGGATACGAATGGTACGTGATTGGTCTGCAATGGATCTAGTGATTGCTTGACGAATCCACCATGTAGCATAAGTACTAAATTTAAATCCTTTGTTGTAATCAAATTTATCTACTGCTTTGATTAAGCCTAAATTACCTTCTTGTATTAAATCTAGAAAGGATAAGCCTCTACCTACATATCGTTTTGCAATACTAACTACTAAACGAAGATTGGATTCTGCTAAAATACGTTTGGCATGAGCATCTCCCTCACCAATTTTTTTAGCAAGTTCTATTTCTTCGGCTACGGATAAAAGAGGATAACTACCGATTTCTTTTAAATATAATTTGACAGGATCATCGGACATCGTGCCCATTAAAGATGCTTCATCAAAGTCGAGTAAAGCAACTTCATCACTTTCTTCAAGTTCTAATATAATCTCATCATCCGGTTCTTCTTCATCAATAGGATTTAAAACGACTATATTATGCGCTTCAAGATATTCATATATTTTATCAATTTGCCTAACAGCAAGGTTAAGTTCTTTAAAAAAATCATTTACCTTGGCAACATCAACAACACCTTTATTATTGTTGGCATAAGTTAATAATTCTTTCAATTTTTCTTCAAAATTATGTGCAGCTTCGCTCATTCTATTCCTCCATTAGTTCCTAACAATATACAATAAAAAAAGAAACTATTTACATAACTGTAGTTCCCCTTTTAGATAGTATGGTATCTATTAGGGTTTTTCATGCAAACTATTTCGTAAATGAGTTTCTAAGGGCATTTTACCACTAGGTAACATTATAGCATAAGCTGTAGTAGTTGAAAAGACATTTTTGCTTAACTTTAATTTAGTTTATTTTGGTATCATAATATGGTGTAATACATTTTAGAATGTGGTACAATAATTTGTAATAAGTGGATCTTTGATTTTGACACTTTAAAAGTACTAGGAGAGATGACATGGAACATATGAAAGATGATATAAATTTAATTAAAAATCGAAAGCAAGATAGGCTTAGGGACGAGAAAATTTCCAGCTTATTACTTCAATTCTCCATTCCAGCAACAATCGGTATGCTTGTTAATGCCTTATATAATATTGTAGATCGAATCTTTATTGGACAAGCAGAGGATTTAGCATCATTAGGACTAGCTGCCTTAACGGTATCCTTTCCTATCATGATGATAATGATGGGACTTGCTCTTATGTTTGGAGCAGGCGGCGCAGCACTCTTTTCTATTAAACTTGGTGAAAAGGATAAGGAGGGTGCAGCAAAGATTTTAGGAAACTCCTTTTTTATGATATTTTTAACTTCTTTTTTATTTATGGTAATAGCTTTAATTTATTTGGAACCCTTACTTCGATTGTTTGGTGCTAGTGATACGATTATGCCCTATGCCAAAGAATATATGAAAATTATATTATATGCTTCCATATTACAAGGACCATCGGTTGGATGTAATCATTTTATGAGAGCAGATGGAAGTCCAAAGCAAGCTATGGTGTCTATGTTTATAGGTGCTGGTTTTAATATCGTATTTGACTATGTATTTATATTTATTTTCCATATGGGTATGACAGGAGCAGCACTTGCAACCATTGGTGGTCAAGGTTTATCTGCTATTTGGGGAGTATCTTACTTCCTTACCAAGCGTTCTAATATAAAGCTTAAGCTTAAGAATATGATACCTAATGGGCGATTGATTCGTAAAATAGGACTTGCTGGTTTGCCATCTTTCTTCAATCAGATCAGTACAAGTATCATTAATTTAGTACTTAATAATCGATTAGGTGCCTTTGGTGGAGATATTGCTATTTCAACCATGGGTGCAGTAACAAGCATACAACAACTAATGATTATGCCAATCGTTGGTATTAATCATGGTTCACAGCCTATTATTGGATACAATAGAGGTGCTATGTTATACCATAGAATTAAAGAAACTTTAATAAAGGCAATAACAGCAGCAACCCTTATCGTAGTGTTTGGTTTCCTTGTTACAAGATTATTTCCAAGAGAAATAATACGTATGTTTGGGAAGGAAAGGTCGTTTATTGAGTTGGGTGCTAAATTTATACGCGTATGGTTTATGCTAGTACCTGTAGTAGGAGCACAGATGATTGGTGCCCTTTATTTTCAATCGGTTGGAAAACCTAAAATATCTTTAGTGCTTACCTTAACAAGACAAATCATTTTCTTAATTCCAGCAGTATATTTCCTATCCAATCGATTTGGACTAAATGGAATTTTATATGCAGGACCATTTGCTGATGGTGCCTCATTTCTTATAACGATTGTCTTTTTAATCATGGAGTTTAGGCATTTAAATTACATTATTAAAAGTAAATCCTAATCCCAAAAAGTCTGTCAAATCAAGCTTTAAAAGTAAGATTGCCTAATGCTAGGCCCATTACTAAAAGCAGAGTTTGACAGACTTTTTATATAGGGTTAATATAGTTTCTTTCTTGCTTAATGTTCATGTACTATTAGCATGCAGTAATCTATCCATATATACTAAGTTACGAATAGATAGAAACGAATAATTTTCATAAAGATTTTCAAAGTGTTACTTATAGATATATACGAATGATTTTTATAAAGATTATCATACTGCTATTTCTAGAGATTATAAAACAATAGGCTCATAGCGTAGGCGGATAGCAGGAAGCTTTGGAATTCTTGTATAATAATTTATCATCCAATCCTCACCTTGGCTTGCATCATTTTCACCAGAGGAAGGAGGTGCAAAGAGTCTTAATGTTGTATGTAGTGGTTGATTTATTGGTTTTTCAAAGAATGCTGACATCATATCAATGGTTTTTACACCAGGAGCTTTATAAAACCAATGTCCATGAAACTCCATCATTAAGTTAAGATCTTGCAATTCATCTGTAAAGATTACTTCAGCAAATACAGGATTATTCTCTAAATATAGAGGTATGGTTAATCCTGTAGAATCTTCGAAGCCACCCCATCTTATCGTGGCAGGTAGTGTGGCTTCCTCCATTAAGGTTATTGTTGGATAGAAGTATTCATCATGAATAATGTCTTTATAAGCTTTTAGTGCAGGTTGCTCAATACCTACTTCTTTATTATTAGGGTCTGTGATTTCTAGTCCTAATCTACCATCATCACGAAATTGATAAAAGGTAAAACCACTAAACCAAGTAGCTGGCTCATTCTTTAACATATCACAAAACTCTTTTATCATAGATACTTGATCGTAGGGGCCTGTAACATCTCCATCTGCATTAAACTCAGACATTACCATTGGCTTCTTCACGCCATCATTTAAATATAGAAATCGTTCATAGCTTCGTTTTGTTAATTCATAGGTTTTTGAAACACTATCACGTTTGTGGCTCGTGCCTCCACGTTCCGCTACATCGTAAGGCCATCCCCAATGTAGTGCCATATACTTATCAACGGACCATATATCGGTTTCCCTAACGGCATCACGAAATTCTTCTTCTTTTTCCATTTCTTCTTTACAAAGATCTTCTATGCCACCAATACATAGTATGGTGCTTACGTTTTTAGCATGCTCTTTGATTATCTTATGAAAACGCACATAAAAATCTGCAACTTCTTTGTAGCTACAACGTTTGTTAAAGGAGAACCAATTTCCAGTTGCTTCGTGATTAATTCGAAGCATAACTCTACCAAAGGTAGTTAAATCCTTAGCAATCGCTATAAGATGTTCATCTGAAACATGTGGATCAATCGTTAAGGTTAATAATACATCTTGGCCGTGTCTTCTTACATCACGCATATAGGTAAAAGGCTCATCATTTAAGTTTCCATTTATGCCACCCTTATAAGTAAAATAGTCATCATAAGGATAATCCCAAGCAAAAGAAACTAAGTCGCTTGCATGTGCAACACTTGCACGTTCTGGCCAGCCTTTATCTAGCGGATAGTAGCAATACATTAAGTTAATTGCCCTATGCGGCCTTTTAAGTTTGTGGAGTATATAGTCTTGATTGACATACAATCCACGTTCGCTGCCATCCCCTAAGTCCACAGCACACTTGGCTGGACCTAAGTGAGTTAGGTATGCTTTTAATTCTGAATTCATTTAATATCCCCCTAGAGAATTGATTCATAAGCCTTAATATAAATAGGACTTATGTTTTAATGATACTCTGAGTATACAGGTAATTTTTAGGGGGAGCAATGTATTATGTTTTAATATAGATGTGATATCCTTAAACCATATGAACTTGATTAAAGATCCAATCGATCCAAGCTTTTACTGTGGAGGCTCTACGTTTAATTGTCGTATCATTAATGGAAAGATTTGATTCACTCATTATTTTACATATTATATCAGTATTCGGTGTTTGATTTTTATTTAGAGCTAGTAAAAAGGTTTTATAAAAAACTGGACGTTCTAATACCCTTTTAATTAAAGCAAGATATTTTTGATTATATTTTTTATCCATAATATCCTTTGCTTCTTTTGTTAGTTCATAAGTACGTTCCTTATGTTTATTATTACTTCTAATTATTAGTCCTAAGTACTCGCAGGCAGAAATATAGTAATTAGTTTGTCTATCATCAAATTCATAATTTAGAGTTACTTCATCTCTGCTTAAACTTCTCTCATATAATACAGATAATAAATCAACGATTCTAGCAAAGGAATTAGCCTGTGGGAAGGTAATATCCGGTTCAATAACAGGTGTAATACTCTTGTGTATATCTACGATATCACTAAGATGTATAGATTCCTCTGCAAAGGTATAAGCACGGTGCTCTTTTAATTTCAGAGAATTATAATGATTGATGTCTGTAAATTCATATACAAAGGTGTGAAAGATATCATTACTATATACCATAAACATTGGAACAACTGGTTTTTGAATTTTAGATTTCCATAATCGATAAGGATAGTATAATTGCCTTATTAATAATTCATTCACTGCTATATTTTTTGCTTCACAGATACAAAACATGTCACTACTTTCATAGCCAGCATCGATTTCGATTTGGGAATTGAGCACATGTATACTGTTGTTTATGCTAGGGTTTTTAAGATTGTTAATGTTGTAGGTAAAACTGCCAGATGACATTCTGCCATTAACGGTGAAGTGGATAGAGGAAGTGTTCATTACATCAGCAATAATTCCACTATTATAAGCAAATAGAAGTGCAGAGGATTCACTATATAAATTGGTATAATCTATGGTCTCAAGATTAGGTATGGATACATACTTTGGTTTAATATCAGCATAGACCACAGGAGTATGGGTAGCAAAAGGTCCAATTATATATTCGCCTCTTGTAATGGGAACGATGGATAATTTATTGTCTTTAAATACATGGGGAAGTTGGGAGGATTGATCAAATTTAGCCATTAACCTAGCTTCTTTTACCGTATTAATTTCGGTAGAAGATATTTGATAAAATCCTTCATCATTAACTTTTGAAAGTATATTATGTCGGTCAAATAATACTTCCCATGATTGTTCGATTGTTAATTGCTTTCCTTTTGCCATAGATATCTCCATTCTGCTGATTCTACGTGAATATGAGCATCAGTAATTTTGAACTAAGACTTCTGTAATTTTGCCTCGTTTTGAAGCATCAGAATTAATTGCTCTCGTAGCTTTTACTGTATGTATTGTAAAGTCTTTATAAAGCATTCGAATAAATTCCGTATCGGAGTTACTTAATAAACAATTTACCTTTTTATTGCTTAACTCTACAAAGGTATCATATAATCTTCTTTGTTCATCTTCATTAAAGCCACCTGCTTGATAGCCGGTAAAATTCATATTATTGGGGCTGTGATAAGGAGGATCAAAGTATACAAAATCCCCTTCTTTTGCTGATTCTACAGCTACCTTAAAATCTCCATTTAGAATCGTTATATGTGAATTATTAAAGTATTCATTAATGGAACGCAAGGTTGCTTCTTCACAAATAGCAGGATTTTTGTACTTACCGAAGGGAACATTGAATAAGCCTTGGGAGTTAACTCGATATAGACCATTATAGCAAGTTTTATTAAGATATATAAAACGAGCTGCCTTCTCTATATCGGATAAGGTATTAAATTTATCAAGGTTTCTGTCTTGCTCTCTTATATCATAAAAATACTCTTTTGTATTCTTTTCTTTATGAGCGTTAAGTAAGGTAATTAATTCCTCTACATTATCCTTAATTACCTTGTATGTAGTAATTAATTGAGTATTGTAATCATTAATGACTGCCTTTTTAGGTTGCTTATGGAATAGAACGGCACCAGCACCAATGAAAGGTTCATAATAGGTATCTATATTATTAGGAAAATACTTACTTATCTCAGGTAGTAGCTGACGCTTGCCACCAGCCCATTTTAAATATGGTTTTATGGATGAAACTTTTTTAGCCAATATAAACACCTCCAGTAGTTACAATGCTTTGCAATTAATTAATATATATATAAGTTCTTATATACAATATAATTAATTATATCATATACGAACGTATGTTTCAATTATTAGATTGATTTTATAGAAATTCATAAAAAGTATTATAACATAAAGAAAATGAAATATCATCAATAATTTATGGGAAAGAGATATGATTTTCTAGGAAAAAAGGCTTTGAATTTGGGCTAATAAGGAGTGAATATAAGGTTCTATGGAATTGTTCACTGATAACAAAGAGTAAAATAAGAGGAAAAAGACTTAAATACATATTAAGATTCGTAGATGGTAAGATTAAGATAACTTTTTGCATAAAAATAGTTTGATTTATAAAATCAAACTATTTTTAGAGAAAATATTAATCATAAAGGAGGAAAATCAAAATATTGTAAGATGCCTTCATAAATGGCATATGCGAATTGGTATTGGTCATTTAATAATTTTTGGTTATCCTCGTAGTTGGTTAAGTAGCCTAATTCTATTAGCATTGCTGGCATAGTGGTTCTTCTTAATACATAAAAGGAAGTGTTAATTCGAACTCCATTATTTTTTGTACCAACACGACTTACGATGGATTGTAATATATGTTCTGCCATGTAATATGCTTCTGAATAATTCTCATAAACATATATTTCACTTCCATTAACGGCAGGATTATCGTTAGCGTTACAATGAATACTTATAAAATAATCAGCTGGCCAGGAATTAGCTAATCGTACCCTTTCATTTAAGCTAGAAGTATTGCTATATCCTAGAGTTGTTTCTGGTGTTGGTCTAGAAGTTCGTGCTTCAAACCGTGGGTCTTCGTTTAAAAGATTAGCTAAATATCTACCTACATTAAAATTTACATCTTGTTCACGTAAGCCAAACCCTTCTGCACCAGCATTAATACCGCTAGGATTATGTCCTTGATCAATAAATATTTTAATAGCCAAAATAAATCTCCTTAGGGTTTATAGAATATAATATTCAGAACAAACTTGAGTGTTACAAATATACATAGAAACATGAAATAAAGTTTTTTATCAATGGCATACGTTGACAAAAATAACTAAGAGAGTATAATTCTTATAAGGTTATATGTATGGGGAAAGAAAAGGAGAAATGCTATGAGTGATGTATATAAGACAGAAAGCAGTTGTTCTAGCGATTGTTCAGGATGTAAGGCAAATTGTTCTTCAAGAAAAGAACCAGCAAAAGAAGACTTTTTCGTGCCATTAAATAATTATAGTAAAGTTAAAAAAGTAATTGGTATCGTAAGTGGTAAGGGAGGGGTTGGAAAGTCTTTTGTTACCTCTTATTTATCTGTACTTATGAATAGAAAAGGATATAAAACTGCAATATTAGATGCAGATATTACAGGGCCATCCATACCAAAAGCTTTCGGTATTCATAGAAAAGCATATATGACAGAACTTGGTATTATGCCAGAGACTAGTAAAAATGGAACGAAAATAATGTCCATAAATTTATTACTAGAATCAGAAGATACTCCAGTTATATGGAGAGGTCCAGTCATTGCTGGAACAGTAAAGCAATTTTGGTCTGATGTAGTATGGGATGAAGTTGATTATATGTTTGTGGATATGCCACCAGGAACTGGTGATGTTCCATTAACGGTATTTCAATCCTTACCGGTAGATGGTTTAATTATTGTAACATCACCTCAGGAGTTGGTATCTATGATTGTATCCAAGGCTGTTAATATGGCAAATACCATGAATATACCAATACTAGGTTTAGTTGAGAATTATAGTTATATTGAATGTGGCAATTGTAAGGAAAGAATTAGTGTCTTTGGAACAAGTCATATCGATGAAATTGGTGAAAAATTCAATCTTAGAGTGCTTGCAAAAATACCAATCAATCCAGTTATAGCGAAAGCAATTGATGGGGAAATAGTAGAAGACTTAGAGGGGGAT
>JAFAEB010000349.1 GCA_023424235.1 Bacillota bacterium | reverse complement strand
GAAGAGAGACCTTTAAGGCATTCTACAATAACTTAGAAAAATATAAAAACACCTTTGCAACCTTATATGAAGGTAATGTAAATGCTAGAATATTTAATGCTAGAGCAAGAAAGTATAATTCCACTCTAGAGGCAGCAGTAGATGGAAATAATGTACCAATCCAGGTATATCATAACCTAATTAATTCTGTTCACAAGAATATGCATTATATGCATAAATATATCAGCCTACGTAAGAAATTATTAAATATGGATGAGCTTCATATGTATGATGTATATATGCCAATCGTAAAAGATGCCGATGTATCCATACCATTTGATGAAGCAAAAAATACAGTATATGAAGCCATGGCACCTCTTGGTGAGGAATACCAAGCAGTATTAAAAGAAGCATTTACAAGCCGTTGGATTGATGTTTATGAAAATGAAGGTAAGGTAAGTGGTGCATATAATGCTGGTAATTACAGTACACACCCTTTTGTTCTAATGAATTATCAAGGAACATTAGATAATGAATTTACCTTAGCACATGAGATGGGTCATGCAATGCATTCCTACCTATCTTCTAAAAATCAAATATTTGTAGACAGTGGTTATAAGATCTTCGTTGCAGAAGTTGCATCTACTTGTAATGAAGCATTGTTAATGGAGTATTTACTTGAGAGAACAACGGATAAATATCAAAGAGCATATTTAATCAACTATTTCTTAGAGCAATTCCGTACTACACTATATAGACAAACCATGTTTGCAGAATTTGAAATGAAAACACATGAAATGGCAGAAGCAGGAGTACCATTAACAGCTGAAAAACTAAGTAAATTGTACTATGATTTAAATGTACAATACTTTGGTGAAGATATCACTGTGGATGAGGAAATTGCTATTGAATGGGCTAGAATCCCTCATTTCTATATGAATTTTTATGTATATCAATATGCTACTAGCTTTGCAGCATCTGTATCTATCTCTAAGAAATTATTACATGGTGGCAAAGAAGAAGTAGACAATTACTTAAAATTCTTAAGCAGTGGATGCACAAAACCTCCAGTGGAATTACTAAAAGATGCTGGTGTGGACATGACAACTGCAGAACCAATTGACAGTGCATTACAAGTATTTGGTCGATTAATTGATGAGTTAGATAGTCTTTTATCTTAATCATATCGATATAACTAATATAACAATTCCCTGTGAAAAGCTTTTACTTTTCGCAGGGATATCTTTAGGCCTAAAATTAATTTATCTTTAAGATATCTATGGTTTAGGACTTTCAATAAAAAATAAATAACAATTGCGAAATGTGTAAAGGGGCACAATTAAAATGGAACAAGTTAGACATAAATTATGGACGAAAAATTTCTCCATTATAACAATAGGAACACTTATCTCCTTTATGGGAAATGCCATAAGTAATTTTGCCATAAGTTTAGTGGTGTTTTCACAAACCAACTCCACCTTATTATTTTCTTTATATAATATACTGACTACCATACCTAGAATATTTATACCTATGCTTGTAGGTCCCTATGTGGATCGAAGCTCTAGAAAGAAAATCATAGTTAATATTGACTTAATCTATGGGTTTTTATTTAGTCTTTTAACTGTGATTACATACCTAGATATTTATAGCTATGGATTTTTCTTAGTATTTGGGATTACTCTTGGAGTACTAGATAGTTTTTACCAGGTAGCCTACCAAAGCTATTATCCTGAATTAATAAGTGAAGGGAATTTTTCAAAGGCTTATTCTATAAGCTCCTTACTATATCCGATTGCCAATACCATTATGGTTCCAATTGCAGGGGTTGCCTATAAGTATATAGGTGTTGCACCTTTGTTTTTATTCAATGCTGTAACCTTTTTTCTAACCCAAGCAATTGAACGCTTAATTCATTCTGAGGAAGCACATTTAAAGAATATTAATGAAAGTAAGAATGTTACCAATAAAGAGAAGCTTCTCACATTTAAAAAGGATTTTATGGAGGGTGTAAAATACCTAAAAGATGAAAAGGGATTAAGAAGTATTACATCATACTTCTTTGTATCTACTATGCTACTAGGAGTGGGTGGAACCTTATTACTACCTTTTTTTGAATCAAGTCCGAATTTTGACGTCTCACAATATTCTGTTTTAATGGCTTGTAACACAGCAGGTAGAATGATTGGTGGAGCACTTCATTATCGATTCAAATATCCAACCCATTTAAAGTTTCGAATTGCTGTAGTGGTGTATTGTACAGTAGCTACTATTGATGGTCTCTTATTGTTTATGGGCTATCCTGCTATGCTTGCTTGTTATGTGATATACGGAATGTTAAGTGTAACCTCTTATAATATCAGAACCTCAGGTACTCAAAGCTATGTTGACACATTAAAGAGGGGACGCTTTAACGGCCTATTTATGATGATAACAACCTTAGGGCAGATGATTGGCCAGTTAATTGCGGGTATTATGGGTGAGTTTATCTATATACCTTACATAATGTTTGGATTTAGTTTGTTTAATGCACTTGCAGCTCTACTTATCATGATACCGAATAAGAAACATGTAAGTATTATTTATAATCAGCAGTTGTAAATTTTGAACTGTAATTGTTAAGATTCTGTATTATGATAGTAGGTTTACCTACAAAATTTTTTAAAAAGCTCTAGCTTAAGTATAACTATCCCTTGAGGTATATTACTAAAGCTAGAGCTTTTTAGGATATTAAAAATTTGTAAAAAAAGGAAATATAAATATTGACAATACTGTAATTAATATGTAGGCTATAAGAGGGGAGTGATTATAGATAACTATTAATTTTAATTAACAAAGGGGAGTTAATTATGTTGAACAAAAGCTTTATTAAACTTATTCGAATGCCAATTCTTACAATATTAAGTATTCTTTTATTAACATCAACGTGCTACTTTGTATTAACAGAAGTAGCTATCTATGAAAAGATGAGTGATGAGGTAGATAAGGCAGCAGGTCATTTTACAGCACTTGGAACAATTCGTCACAAAAAAGATTCTCCGAATTATTTAGATAGTTTTTATAGCTTCTATAGTCCTGACTATGCTAATTTTTCAACAGTTTATGATAATACAATAGCTACAATCCTTAATTCTGATTATATAGAGAAAACGGATATACGAATTATGTTAAGCGCTTACCTTCCTGATATTAATCAAGTTAATATTAGAGAATATAGTAGAATTAACGAATTTAATCCGAAGTTATCTTGTGTTGAAGGGACTGTAAGAGAAATAATTAAGAGTAGCGATAATTATATTCTTGATTTTCATATAACAAAGAATCGATTTGAACCTGAAAAAATGATAGGTAAGGATACTAAAATTAAAGTATCGAATATGATGTTTGAAGTACTTAAAAATACGGATAACAGGATTGAAAAAGAGCAGAGCTATCTGTGCCTATTACAACCTACAACTGGAACTAACATGTATGTGACTGAGCTTAGTGACTTTATTAACCTAAATCATTTAGAAAGCTACTTAGCATCAAGTGAAGGTATATTTTTATCCCAAATGTTAGAGTACAATCATATCAACCGTCATGGTTTTACAGCTATATATACGTCTAGTCTGTATATGAATTTTCCTTTTTATAATAATAAGATGTTTCTTTCTGAAGGAAGAGATTTTAACGAGAAGGATCAAAATGATGAAAGTAAAATATGTATTATTAGTAGAAATTTAGCTAGGGAAAATGAATTAAAGCTAGGAGATAAAATTAATATTAGTTTTCATAATGGTTTTGCATCTATGGATGGAAAGCCCAAACCTATTGTAAGAAGCTATTATAATGACTTTATTCTAACAGATAGTGAGAAGTATGAGATTATAGGTATCTACAATAACTTAGATAAAGATTTATCCAATCCATACAATTATGATGATAATACAATCTTTTTCCCGCCAGAGGTCTTTCCCTTTGATGATAATCAATATGAAAATAAAATTCACCTTTTTTCTGCCCCTTATCTAGTTACATATAAGCTAAAAAGTGCAAAATATGTCAATGCATTCAAAGAAGAAGTGGAAACACTTTCTAGTGTGGATTATGAAGTTTATGTATTAGATAATGGATTTGCTATGCTTCAGGATATGTTTATATCAATTAAAGATTCCCATATTACAAATTTGCTCTTTTCAATACTAGCCCTTATTCTAATTGTCATATTTATAAGCTATGTATATGTTCTCCGTAGAGCTAAAGAGATTATGATACTTCGACTTCTTGGAACACCTAAAAGTAAAGTTACTAGAAAGATTATGACAGAAATATGCATAATAGGAACAGTAAGTATTTTATTTAGTAATGTGATAAGTATGTTAACGATAAAAGATACATTTACAAAGCTATATAACAATACGATTGCAAGCAGTGATAGTTTAAAATTAATCCTTAAAAATTCCTCCTATACCTTTAATGGAGAGGTAGACTATGTACTGAAGATTGTGATTTCCTGTGGGCTAATAATATTGTTAATGATATCTACTTATATATTAATAGGTATTATAAACAAGAAATCACTTCTTAAGCTATTAAGTAATAAAAAATATAGATAAAGTATAAATTAAGTATTTAGTTAAGATAAAGTAAGCCAATAAAGAATAAGTAGGTGGAATATGATTCTTTCATATGTTTTAAAACATGTAATACGCAATAAATCAAAAAGTATCTATTTAATAATACTACCTATGCTTTTAAGCTCATTATTATTTATATATCTTTATATCTTAGATACATATAACAATAGAATTAATGAGCTTTATGAAAATATGGTGATAGAATGTAGTGTGATTAGTAGGGAAAATCGAAAAGAAAAACTAGAAATCCCTTTCTATATAGTGGATGATATGCAGGGTCGTGATTTCATTAAGGATATCAAATTAGGTATGCAAGAAATGGTTTATTATCTAAATCCATTTTTGGGGATTAGTGCATCACTTAATACTATGTCATATATGTATGGGGTTAATGATGTTGAGGGTTTTGCTCCTCTAGTAAATGGCTTAATAGCTATTACATATGGAATAGGCTATACAGAAGATATATTTTATGGAGATGAACCATACTGTATCATTGATGAAAGCTTATTCGAAGAATATAATCTTACCTATGGTGATAAAATTACTATTAGTGCAAGCTATAATTTTGACGATATTGATAACCAGAAGGGTTACGATTTATTCATTGCAGGTACCTATAAAGTAAAGCTGAAGGAGTTGTTTTATGATTTTCAGCCTAAGGATATTATTATGCCATTAGATACCTTAAAGAAGAATTTTGATAAAATGTATTTTTTTGATCCTTCAGCATCAACTCATAATCATGAGTATTATTCCTACTTCAATTTTTCATTAAAAGATACAAAGCGTTATGAAGAATTTCTTACCTACATAAGTAAAACAGACTTTGTAAGAGATAAGCATAAAGTATCAGAACCAAAGATGGCTGGTTTAGCACTAAATATAAACGATGGTCCCTTTCTTCAAAGTATCGCTCCATTAAAGGATGGAGTTAAACTTTTAATAAAATTACAAACTCCCATTTTTATAACCATATATATCGTTGGGGGGATTCTCCCTATTCTTATCATAAGTGGGAATAGAAGAGAAATGGGAATTTTACGATCTATGGGTACAAAATCCTACCGAATTGTGTTAATGAATGTAATTGAGTATAGCCTTCTTATGTCTCTAGGTATTTCTATCGTCCTAATGATAGGAAAGCTATTAAGAGTTGGAATTATGGAACAGCTTCTTCCTTATCTAATGTTATATGCAGGTATAAATATAATGAGTAATGGATTATTTACATTTGCAATATGTAGTAGAGGTGTGTTTGATTCACTAATAGTAAAGGAGTAATCTTATGGCAATATTAGAGCTTAAAAATATTCATTATCAATATAAAACAAAGTATCAAGTTATTAATGCATTAAATGATGTATCAATAGACTTTGAGTTAGGAAAAAGCTACTCCATTGTAGGCCCTTCTGGTAGTGGGAAATCCACACTTTTATCGATTATTGCAGGATTAGATAAACCCTTATCTGGTGAAGTGTATTATGATGGAAGGAATCTTACTGATATGGATAAGGATATTTATAGAC
>JAFAEB010000109.1 GCA_023424235.1 Bacillota bacterium | reverse complement strand
AACCTACTTAACTTCATTCCTAAGGAATGGGCTGAGGCAAATGGTGTTGATGCGAAAGCCAATGGTACACCATTAACATTACAGACTTTAAATAAAGTATTTATGTTTAATAATCTAGGTGATAAGAGCTTTAAAAATAGTTGGGATTTTGTATATGAAGGTGAAAAACCATTATTCATGGGTGTTGACTCTGAACCAGTAGGTAAGAACTTCTTATATATGTTAACCAACGATAAATATGCTACTTATTTAAAAGAAGCATATGATGCATTAGATAGTACAAAACAAGCATATTTTAAAACTACGATAGATGAAGTAGCAGGTGATGTAAGTAATCTAGGTTTAACGGGCGAAAATGCGAAATACGCTCTTGCATGGATTAAGTTATGGTGTGAACAATACAATCAACAAACAGATGATGGTCCTATTAGTAATGAATTAGTTTCAACCTCTGCAGTAGGAGAAAGTGGATTATTAGTATATTCTAAGCTTCGTTCTGTGGAAGAATCTGAAAATGTATCTGTAAATAACGTTACAGTAGCAGCTTACCAAGATGATTATGTTGGTATTGGTGGTTTTGCTTATAAACATTATCTACAATTATTAAAAACTTCACCACTACCATGGACAGCATGCGCATTTATTGCTTATATGGTAACAACTGAAGATGGATTTTATGCTTGGGGTAAAGATATGGGTGGATATAGTGCAAACCCAAATATTAACCAAGACCATTCAAAAGATGGCTTTGTTGATGGTGTAGATACTTACCCAGCTAAAAATGATAGAGGTTATGACTGGTGGGTTAGTGCAGATGGTGGTCAGCTTGTAGTAGAAGAACCAAAATATGCCGCTGATGTATCCTTTAACATGAGTGATTGGATTGACGTAATTATTGGAAATAAAGCAACTGCAGAATAATAATTTCATGGAAAATATGTGGATATAAACAAGTCACGTAGACGAATATTAATTATTATATAAGGAGCGTATATACGCTCCTTATATAATAAAAAGAGAGGTAATTATGGAACTTAATTTAACAAAGAGACCTGGAAGGGCTTATATATTCTTAAACAAGGTTAAAACCTTTATGAGCAAACCGCACAATGTGGTTTTATTAGTTCTTGGGATGATCCTTTCTGTAACTACAATAGCACCCATAGTTTCTATATTTAAAGATACCTTTACCATTCATCCTGGTTCCATCGATGCGCATCTAACTGGTAAAGTTTCTGGTTATACCTTTGTTAACTGGATAGATTTATTTACAGGAACACTAAGCCGTGAAAATGTATGGAAACCACTTGGTAATACTGTTTTATTAGCAGTTTTAACTTGTATTGGTGCTATAATTTATGGTGGTATATTTGCTTATCTTGTTACAAGGACTAATTTAAAATTTAAGAAATATCTAAGCTCAATTTTTATTTTCCCATATATTATGCCACAATGGACTTTGGCTTTAGTATGGAAGAATTTATTTAGTAGTAATTTAGTAACTGGTGGATCTGATGGATTATTAGCAGCATTATTTAACATTAATATGCCATCATGGTGGGTAAAAGGAATGTTTCCTAGTGTAATGGTATTAACTCTACATTACTCTGCCTTTGCTTATATTATGATTGGTGGAATTTTTCGTAACATGGATGCTAATTTAGAAGAAGCAGCAGTTATTTTAAATACACCGAAAAGTAAAATATTTACGAAAGTAACGCTACCAATGATAAAACCTGCAATTTTATCAACAATTCTTTTAGTATTTGGTAGTGCAATGGGTAGTTATCCGGTACCACATTACTTAAGCCTTACAACTCTTTCTACGAAATATGTTAGTATGAATGTAAATCGTGCAGGGCAAGCAAGTGTTCTTGCAATTATTATGATGATTTTTGGTATTATTATACTTTTAATGAACCAAGCTACAACAAGTGGTCGTAAAAGTTATACTACTATAACTGGAAAGTCAGGGCAAATAAGTAAAGTAAATTTAGGTAGAATCGGTAAATATGCAATTGCAATTGTATTTATTATTGTAACTGCTTTTACAAGTATCTACCCAATTATATCATTTGCATTTGAAACCTTTTTACCAAACCCAGGAGATTATAGTTTCTTAACCACTGGTAACTTCAGTAACCTCACAACTAAGTGGTGGTTAACGAGTGAGAATATTTCAGAAAGTGGTATGTATGGTCAACTTGGTATATTATTTAACTCCACGATTTGGAATGCATTTAAAGGTACCTTATTTGTTTCTATCTGCTGTTCATTACTTGCAGGTACCATTGGAACCTTAGTAGGATACAGTGTTAGTAAAAATAGAAGAAGCAAAGCAGCAGCTTATGTGAATGCGATTGCATTCTTACCTTACTTAATTCCATCTCTTGCAGTTGGTGTATCCTTCTTTATTTTTGGTTCAGAACTTGGAATATACAATACCTACTTATTATTAATACTCGCAGGTACTGTAAAATATATACCATTTGCAAGTAGAAGTTCCTTAAACTCCATGCTTCAATTAAGTGGTGAAATTGAAGAAGCAGCAATTATTCAAGATATTCCATGGACGAAGAGAATGTTACGAATTATTATACCAATTCAAAAATCGTCCATATTAAGTGGATTTTTATTACCATTTATGACATGTCTTAGAGAATTAACTTTATTCATGCTCTTGTGCTCACAAAATAAGATAGTTACAACGCTACTTGATTATTTTGACGAAATGGGATTATACGCTTTTTCAAGTGGTATCAATCTTATCTTAATAATATTTATAATTGTATGTAATTCGCTTATGAATAAAGTCACAGGTGCAAGTCTTGATAAAGGAATTGGAGGAAATTAATATGCCAAAAATAGTGTTAGAAAATGTTACGAAACGATGGGGAAAATACTATGCAGTAGATAACCTTAATCTAGTTATAGAAGATAATGCCTTTGTTACTCTACTTGGACCTTCTGGGTGCGGAAAAACAACAACTCTACGTATGATAGCAGGTCTTGAAACTCCTACAAGTGGAAGAATTACAATAGGTGATGTTACCGTATATGATAGTGAGTTGGGAATTAATATACCACCTAATAAACGCCATGTAGGATTTTTATTTCAAAACTATGCCCTTTGGCCAAACATGACAGTATATCAAAATATTTCTTTTGGGCTTAAAAATGTGAAAGAAGAAATGCCAACTATAGATTATAAAAGCAAAGTAAACTCTACACTTCTTGCTATTTTAAGGAAAGCAGATGATGTTATTCGAATTATAAACGACTGTAAAAGTAAGCAAGGTACAGTCGATACGAATAAAGCAATCATTCGACTTATCGATACCTTTGAGATATCTATTTATACAGCAAAAATACTTCTAGGCTATAAGCTTCATGAAGGGTCAAATACAGCTAGTTTAGTAAAGCAAATTACAGATTCTATAACAAAAGAGTTAAATAGTGCAAAAGAAAATCATAAGGCAAAAGGTTTTATGCTTAATGATAACTTTGAGTTAGAAAAGAATGGTAAGGTTGTTACAAGCATACGTAAAATGACAAAAGAAGAAATTGATCTTGCAGTTCGAAGAGTATCTAGGATTGTTAAGATTGGTATGTATATGGATCGATATCCAAGTGAATTATCTGGTGGGCAACAGCAACGTGTGGCGATAGCCCGTACACTAGCACCAGAACCTTCTGTACTATTTATGGATGAGCCACTTTCCAATCTAGATGCAAAGCTTAGACTAGAAATGAGATCAGAATTACAAAGACTTCATATTGATACCGGTAGCACATTTGTATATGTTACACATGATCAAATGGAAGCTATGACATTAGCCACAAAAATATGTTTAATTGATAATGGTGTATTAAATCAATATGATAGACCGCTTGATGTCTATAATAGACCAAATAATTTATTTGTTGCTGATTTCGTTGGTAATCCAGTAATCAATTTCATGGAGGCTAACGGTATTCAAAATCCAGATGGAAGCATTGAACTATCTATATTAGAGCAAATGAAAGCAAGCTTTACTCCAAAAGATAAAATAAATTATAAACAATGGATTCAGACAGAAGAAAAAGAAGATGAGTTAAAGCATCAAAAGGAACTGGATAGACAAAAAGATAAGAAGAGTGTTGAAAAAGGTAATAATGATATAAGATTTAAATATCATATTGCAAAAGTTGACGAGTTCGAAGTAGAAGAGGAAAAAGAAGTTAGCTATAACGATTTTGTCTTAGGTATAAGACCTGAATTTATTAAAGTTAGTGAAACTGGAACCCTAGTAGGTGAAGTGTATAGTGCCATGCCTACAGGTATGGAAACTACACTTAAATTAAAAGTTGGGAATTACTTATTTACCAGTGTTGTATTTGGTGGAGTATTATATGAGATAGGACAGATGGTTAAATTAGAGTTTTCAGGTAATGGTATTATGTTATTTAGCAGGAAAAATGGTAAGATTATATCCTTAGGTTCTCTTAAACTTAAGTAATTTTATAGGCTAAAAATGAAAGAATCACGCACTACAATATGGTAGTGCGTGATTAAAATTTTCTAAACTAGAAAGAATATGCTTGACATAGATTTTTTTATTTATTATAATAGCTTTTGAATTGATAATGATAATGACTATCAATACCAATAAAATTAACGAGTCTTAATAAACGATATTTATCAAGAATGGTTATATTTTTAGTATTTGATTCAAATTTATCAATAACATAATACATATTAAAGGAGCGACATTATGAGAAAAGCAAAATTTTTAAAATTGAGCATATTCGTGTCAGCAGTAGTACTTTCATTAACAGCTTGTTCAAGTGCAGAGAAAGAAACAGCACCAAGTAATCAAGCAAGTGAAGTGATAGAAGAAACAGTAACAGAAGAAACAGTAACAGAAGATGTTACAGTAACACCAACCATTGATGAAGTAACAGAAGTAGAAATTACGGATGTACACGGAACGGTTGTTGTACCTGTAAATCCAGAAAAAGTAGTAGTTTTAGATAGTAGAGCATTTGAAACGTTAGCTGATTGGGGAATTAAGTTGCAAGCAGCGCCTAAGGGTGTAATGCCAGCAGATTCAGCTTATGTATCCGATGAAACAGTTCAAGATATCGGTAACCACCGTGAACCAAATCTAGAAATTATTGCTGCTGTTGACCCTGAACTTGTTATCATTGGACAAAGATTTGCAGGTTTCTATGAAGATGTAAAAGCTCTAGTGCCAAATGCAGTTGTTATCGATCTTAATTTCGACGTATCTGAAACAGCTGAAAATCCTGGACAAAATTTAGTAGATGGTTTTGTTAACTCAACTATTTCATTAGGAAAAATATTTGATAAAAATGATGAAGCAGCACAATTAGTTGCTGACTTTAATAAAGCAATTGAGGATGCGAAAGCAGCTTACAATGGTACAGATAAAATGATAAGTGTTATTGTATCTGGTGGAAATATTGGTTTTGCAGCACCGAAATCAGGACGTGTTTGGGGACCAATTGGTGATTTACTAGGTTGGACACAAGCTCTTGAAGTTAATAATACAACATCGGATCATCAAGGTGACGAAATATCAGTAGAAGCAATTGCACAAAGCAATCCAGACTGGATTTTTGTATTAGACCGTGATGCATCAGTATCATCAACAGAGGGTGCTGTACCTGCTCAAGATGTTATAGATAATGCTCCAGCCCTTCAAAATACAAAAGCAATACAAGAAGGAAATATTGTATATGCTCCAAATGATACCTATACAAACGAATCCATACAAACTTACAAAGAAATATTTGAAATCATTGCAAGTAGCTTAAGTAAGTAATAAAGGAGTATGAGTGTGATAAATAAGAAAACTCATATGATGGAAAGGGCTGAAGAACTTCAGCCCTTACATTATAATAATAGACTTTGGACTAAAAAATTTATAGCAGCTGTACTCATTGTTACAGTATTAGCAGTCATATCCTTGTTTACAGGTGTTTATGAAATATTTAAACAAGAGGATGGACTTAAAATGTTTTTTATTACAAGAGTTCCTAGAACGATATCACTACTCCTAACAGGTGCTGCGATGTCAATGTCAGGGCTTGTAATGCAACTTATAACACAAAATCGTCTTGTTGAAGCTACTACAACAGGTACTATTGAATGGGCTGGGCTTGGTCTTATATTTGTATATTTAATATTTCCTGCTCCGACCTTAATACTAAGAATGGGAGGCGCTATCATTTTCTCCTTCGCAGGAACCATGATATTCTTTCTTTTCTTAAGAAAAATTAGATTACGCTCTTCTTTAATTGTTCCCATCATAGGTATGATGCTAGGAGCAGTAGTCTCAGCATTATCAACATTTATAGGTCTAACATTTAACATGAGTCAAAATATTGAAAGTTGGTTTGTAGGTTCCTTTTCCTCGGTTCAAATTGGTAGGTATGAGTATTTATGGTTAATTGTAATAATTACGATATTAATATTTATCTATGCAGATCGATTGACTTTAGCGGGTCTTGGTGAAGATATTGCTACTAGTTTAGGAGCAAATTATAATCGAATTGTTATCTTAGGAACAGGTCTTATTTCTCTTGCAATTGGTATCGTTGCAGCAGTTATCGGTAATTTACCATTCCTTGGTTTAATTGTGCCAAATCTTGTATCAATGTATAAAGGTGATGAACTAAGAGGTAATCTTCCATGGGTATGTGTGATAGGTATGGGAACGATAACAATTTGTGATATTATTTCTAGAACTATTATTGCACCATTTGAAATACCAGTATCCTTAATTCTAGGAACAGTAGGTTCTGTCGTGTTTATTATTATTTTATTGAAGAAAAGGAGAAAATCATGAGTGAGCTGGCATATTCAAATAATAAGGATAGAAGTGCTAAAGCATTTCGAACGAAAAAAGAAGAAAGACGTTATTGGATCTTATTAATAACCTTTATTCTATTAGGTATTGCTTCTTGTTATGGACTTCTAGTATATAATAATCCAGTGCCAGTGACTTCTGTTTCTTTTATACCCGTAGTTAAAAGGAGATTGGTTGCAATTATTGCAATGATTATTGCTGTAGTCTGTCAAAGTTTATCAACGGTTGCCTTTCAATCTACAACGAATAATAGAATAATCACCCCTTCCCTTTTAGGATTTGAAGCACTATATTCCACCATACATACCAGTACAATGTTTTTCTTTGGTGCGAGAGCATTTATTAGCCTTACGAATACTCAGTCATTTGTAATCCAAGTAATTGCTATGGTATCAATGTGTTTAATACTATACGGATGGTTATTATCAGGTAAATATGGTAACCTTCAACTTATGCTTTTAGTCGGTGTAATTATGGGAACAGGTCTTCGCTCACTATCTAGTTTTATGAGAAGAATGTTAGCACCTTCTGAATTTGATATTTTACAAGCTAAACTATTTGGATCTGTTAATAATGCAGATTCTAGTTATTTTGTAATAGCGATTCCTCTTGTAGTAGTTGCATCTATATTAATAGTAGCACATTCAAAAAAATTAAATATAGTGACTCTGGGTAAGGATGTATGTACATCATTAGGAGTTAATCATAAACGTAGCACAATATATATATTAATTTTGGTTTCAGTTTTAATGTCTGTCTCCACAGCCTTAGTTGGTTCACTTACCTTCTTTGGATTTTTAGTTGCCACTTTAAGTTACCAATTTGCACCAACATATGATCATAAATATATTTTTCCAATGACACTTGCGTTGGGATTTTTAGTCTTAACCGCTTCTTATTTTTTCATGAATCATATTTTTAATGCTCAAGGTGTTGTATCTATTATAATTGAATTGTTTGGTGGTATTACATTTTTAATAGTAATATTAAGAAAGGGTATTTTATGATAAGAATTCAGAATGTAAAAAAAGCATATAGTGATGAGGTTAAAATTGGAACACTAGACATTGAGATTCCAAAAGCAGGTATTACTTCTTTAATTGGTCCGAATGGTGCAGGTAAGTCTACAACACTTTTAATGATTGGTAGACTTTTAGCTATGGATGAAGGTAAAATTACAGTTGCTAATATGGATGTAGCAAATTCTAAATCAGGAGATTTAGCTAAGGTTTTAACTATTTTAAGGCAAGAAAATCACTTTATCACAAGACTTACCGTTAGACAGCTAGCAGGATTTGGACGATTTCCTTATTCCAAAGGTAGATTAACAAAAGAAGATGAGCTTATTATTTCTAAGTATATTGACTTCCTTGGGCTAAGAGACTTAGAAAACAGATATCTTGATGAGTTATCTGGTGGACAAAGACAAAGAGCATATGTTGCAATGGTTTTATGCCAAGAAACGGAATATGTGTTATTAGATGAACCACTAAATAATTTAGATATAGCTAGGTCTGTTCAAATGATGGAACATTTAAGAAAAGCAGCGGATGAATTTGGCCGTACTATTTTAACAGTACTTCATGATATAAACTTTGCTGCTAAATATTCAGATAGAATCTGTGCGATGAAAGATGGACAGATCGCTGCATATGGAACTTCAGATGAAATAATGAATCCAGATATTTTAACAAAGATTTTTGATACAAAGATAGAAGTAATCAAAGGACCTTATGGACCAGTTGCTATTTATTTATAAGGTAGAATATAGGTAATAAGTATAAACATCCAAGTAAAAGGCCTGGAGAAGATATTTTTTCTTCTCTAGGCCTTTTACTTGAATCCTAATAAAAGCTTCTAATAGTTTTAGAAGGATTAGTCAAGAAATATAATCTTATAATCATTAGTTTGATTTGTTAACATTGTGGTTAAAAATGCGTGGATTTGTTGTTTTGCACGTGTACTAGCTTCTAATAATAGACCATTTTCTTCTGCTTTTTCTTCCATCTCAAATTTTTGCTCTGCTGCAAATGTTGTGTAGTCTTTCACTTGTATTTGATTAAATATGTTTTTTGTTTCATCAAAAACTTCTATGGTATCTTCATATATCTCATGGGATAGAATTTCTACAGCTGGTAACTTAATTTTAATTTCATCATTAACTAATTCTACACCAACATTATTAGCTCGAATGCCAAGTTTCATTGAACCTTCATATGTAATTATAAAACTTTTGGTGGTAAAGGGAATGTTCCAACCGTTAAAGTCTAATCTATCTTCAAATTTACCCACATTCGTATAACGGTATTCTAAAGATGCGTATTCTGATATTTGAAGTAGTTCATTCGCTATTAGTTCAGAGCTTATGGTAGGAACATGGTTGATATAAACTTTCCTTTGGTATAATCCACCAAGTACAAAAGCGCATAATATAAATAATATTACCGACAGTAATTTCAAAATTCTTTTTTTAATTTTAGACATGTTTTCACTTCTTTCCTTTTAATTTAATATATTATCTCATAGTTCTTAATAATTTGTCAAATGACCGATTTGGAATTAAGTATCATATTGAATACTCTTTATCAAGTAGCACAAATGTTAAGTATTTACATTACATAGTTAAATGGTATAATATGTTTAGTGCTTATTGAAATGAGTTGTTGCTTGAATTATAGGGAATAGTAAATGGAAATTTATTATGCTTGTTAGCAATTACTAGTTCTAGGAAAGGATAGTTATATGATTGGGATTAGGAAATATATGAAGAGAGCCATAGATTTAGCGAAAAAGGGCTCCGGTTTTGTGAATCCAGATCCTCTTTCAGGCGTTGTAATTGTAAAAGAGGATAAAATTATTGGAGAAAGCTATTATAAACATAGAAGTGGCATAAGTTGTGAGATAGACGCGATTAAACATTCTACTGCTTCAATAGAAGGTGCATCAATGTATATTACCATAGAACCCTTCTATGAGGATAGCATAATCAATGAACTACTTATCTTACTTAAAGAAAAAGGTATTGGTAAGCTATTCATTGGAACCAGGAATCATAATCCATTAAAGACAATCGACTTCCTTGAAGAAACTAAGAATATAGGGATACATTGTGAAAGTGGTCTATTAGAAGAAGAATGTAGAGAATTAAATGAAATCTATACTTATTATATAAAACATAAAACACCTTATGTATTTGTAAAGTGGGCAATGACCTTAGATGGTAAACTAGCTACTAAGACTGGAGATTCAAAATGGATTAGTTCCAATGAAAGCCTAGAGTTTGTTCATCATTTACGACAAAGAGTAAGTGCAATTATGGTTGGTGAGAACACAGTAAGGAAAGACAACCCTTTATTAACGACAAGGCTTTTAGGTGTAAAGATATCAAATCCTCTTCGAGTAATTGTATCCAAGTATGGAGATATTTCCTTGGATGCTAAGGTACTAGATGTAAACGAAGAGATGAAAACCTTAATTATTGCATCTGAATTCATTCCACAAGAAAAAGAAGAGGCCTTCATTCAAAAAGGTGTAAAAGTGGCAAAATTAAAAGAAACAAACAAACGAATTGCATTTAGTGATATAATGGAATTACTAGGTAGTCTAGAAATTGATTCTCTATATATTGAGGGAGGTAGCGAAATATTAGCATCTGCTTTTGAAAGTGGATGTGTTCATAAAGTATACACAGCAATTGCCCCTAAAATAGTTGGTGGGCGTGATGCCATTACACCAGTTGCTGGTAAAGGAATTGAACGTATGGATGATGCAATCGTATTAAATAACGTTTCTCATGAAATCATTGGAAATGATGTTATTATAAAGGGTTATATAAAGGAACATTAAGAATGGAGGAAATACTATGTTTATAGGGATTGAAGATTCAATTAAAAGTATTAAAAATGGAGAAGTTATTATTCTTGTAGATGACGAACATGCAGAAAGTGGTGGAGTGCTCTTTGTGGCTTCTAGTATTGTTACAAAAGAGCATATTAATTATATGATGAAACATGGAACTGGTTTTACTCATATTACACTGCAAGAAGATGATGAAAAATCAACTCAATTACCTCGTGTTAAAAGTGTAGATGGGAAGTCAGATTCCTATGATATATCCATTGATTTTAAAGAATTAGATAATGGTGTCACTCCTTTTCATAGATCGATAACCATTCGAAAAGTAGTAGAGGAAACCGTAGATGTTAGTAATTTTGTTACACCTGGCCATGTATTTATTATGCAGTCTAAAGTTGGTGGTGTATTAAAACGTGCAGGGTTTCAAGAAGCCGCAACAGATTTAGCTAGCCTTGCTGGCTTTTATCCTTCTGGTGTTATATCAAAAATTCTAACCAAAGATGGTGAAATTGCAAAAGGAGGAGAGATCATTAAGCTTGCGAATGAGGAAGAGCTTCCTATTGTAACAATCGAATCCTTAATTGCCTATCGAAGAGAAAAGGATTGCTATGTTGTAAAAGAAGCAGAAGCCAATCTTCCTACAGAGTATGGACAATTTAATATGGTTGGATTTGTAAATACCATTAATGGAGAACACCATGTTGCACTTGTAAAAGGTGAAATCGATGAAGGTGATGAAGTGTTAGTACGAGTTCACTCCGAATGCCTTACCGGTGATGCCTTCCATTCTCTAAAATGTGATTGTGGAGAACAATTAGCAACAGCCCTTAAAATGATTGAGAAAGAGGGAAAAGGAATCTTACTATATCTAAGACAAGAAGGTAGAGGAATTGGTTTAATCAATAAAATTAAAGCATATAAATTACAGGAACAAGGCTTAGATACAGAAGAAGCCAATCTTTATCTTGGATTCCCTTCAGATATGAGAGATTATGGAATAGGAGCACAAATTCTAAGTGAGTTAAATGTAAGAAAGGTAAGGTTAATAACCAATAATCCTAAAAAAATTGTTGGTTTAAATGGACATGGAATAAAAATTGTAGACCGAGTTCCAATTATTATGGATACCAATGAACATAATAAACGTTACTTTGAGACAAAGAAAGATAAGATGGGGCATTTGTATTAAGATATTCTTCCTACTAATATAGCTAATAACTTTAGAGGTAAAATATTTTAGAGTTATAAAAAGCTGCTATTGATATTGATAAAAGGTGTAATAAGAGATATAGCTTACTCTTATTACACCTTTTTTATTTCATTGAAAATTACGTCCTCTGTTGAAAATTATCAATAAGTACAAGCATTCACTCATATACTTAAGTGTAGGACTGGTCGTGTAAAATAATGAAGGGAGTAGTTAATCATGAATTTATTAGCGGAGTTTATTGTAGTTTTAATTGTAGGCATCTGTTTAGCATTTGGTTATGTCATAAAACACAGCTTAGATTTTATTCCAAACAAGTACATACCTCTTATTATGGCTATTACTGGCGTACTCTTAAATGTATGGATGAATCATTGGGCATTTACACCAGAAATATTTTTAGGTGGACTAGCAAGTGGTCTAGCTAGTACGGGAGCATTTGAATTAGTACGCAATGTAACAACAAAAGAATCATAAAGTCAATAAAAGATAACTTAGCCGCTTATTAGCGGCTTTTGTTATTAGGATACTACAATAGGAGCATCGTATAATTCATTGTAAAAAATACTTTAGTACTATAAACTGTTCCTATATCAAATGTAGTTCGTGAATCAGAAAAGTAAATGTTTAAGGAGGTCATATATGCTATATTCAGTAACTCTAAATGGGAATTGGAGGTTACAGCTCGATGAAGAAAAGAAGGGGATTCATCCATTCGGTTGGGACATAATAGAGCTACCTGGGACAATATCTTACTCTAAAAAGGGAAGAAAAAATGATAAGGTAGAATTAGGGTTCTTAACAGATGAGTATCTATTTGAGGGACATGCTTGGTATGAAAGAGAAATAAATATGACAGATGATTTATCAGATAAAGTGTGCTATTTATATCTTGAACGAACAAGAAAGACCCAGGTTTTTATGGATGATATTTATGTGGGTAGCCAAGATAGTCTATGTACACCACATGTGTATGAAGTAGGGAAATATCTAACCATGGGAATTCATACTTTACGAATTCTCGTTGATAATACAGAATATAAAACTCGAGGTGGGCATATGACCTCCCCAGATACCCAAACCAATTGGAATGGTATCATTGGGAAACTGGAACTACAAGTTTATAATAAGGATTATATAAAAGATATTAAAGCTTATCCCAATATAAAAGATAAGTTAGTTCGATTATTTGTACATACATCAAGAGGAAAGAGTGGAAAATTAATTGTACAAGGAGAAGCTTATAACAATGAGAAAATCCATCTGATTAAGGAGCAAACATATAATATTGAAAATGATTGTCATATTGATGTAATAATTGGTGATGGAGCCTTATTGTGGAGTGAATTTACACCGAATTTATATAAGTTAGTCTGTCGTTATGAAATAGAGGGTAATATTGTTGATAGCACAGACCTTAATTTGGGTATGAGAGAGTTTAAGGCACTCGGTGATAAGTTTACAATCAATGGACATAAGACATTCTTAAGAGGAAAGCATGATGGACTATTATTTCCTCTTACCGGCTTTTCACCAACAACAGTTGATGAGTGGCTAGGAATTCTATCCATTTCAAAGTCTTATGGTATCAATCATTATCGCTTTCATACTTGTTGTCCACCAAAAGCGGCGTTTCTTGCTGCTGACTTATTAGGAATATATTTTGAACCGGAATTACCATTTTGGGGAACCGTAACAGAGCAAGGA
>JAFAEB010000101.1 GCA_023424235.1 Bacillota bacterium | reverse complement strand
TAAGAGGACACTGCTACTGATGCAAAATGAATGAAACTATTATGAATAAACAAGTCCTCTAAACCTAGCATTTTACCTGTTACTCTTACTATTAAAATCATAATCGGATGTATTACATAAATTATCATTGAAATGGTTCGTAAGGAAGGTCTAGGTTTCAGCTTTATTTGAATAAGAAGATGCATTAAAAAATAGATTGATGGTACTAAGAATAGATACATACTATCATGTTTCATAGTACCATTTGACTTTAATAGCATTGCTTCTATCATCATAGCAGAAAAGGAAACTAAAAAGCCTAGTACATTAAGGCGTAAGGAAACCTTTTTCTCTTTCTGTATATAAGCACCCAGTATAAAATAAATTGGTGCAAAGTAAAATCCATTTCTTGTATAATCAAAAAATAGAAAATTATAATCATATATTTTAAGTAAAGAAGGATTATTTGCTAATATTCCATAATAACTATCTCCAAACAATCCGACTATATAAAGAGCCAAACTAAGTAATAGACCCATTTTTAACCCAATTTTATTGATTAAGAAATAGGATAGGATAGCTCCAAGAATTGCAGCTGGCAAATACCAAAGATGATACATCGTCCCATTAAATACCAAATCCTTAAATATATCTAGAACACTAAGCTCCTTAAAATATCCCATATACACATTGATAGGTATGAATAACAGAATTAAAGCAATATAAAGTAAAAGTGTTTTCTTTATAAATCTAGAAAATCCCTCTTTATTGTTTACAGACTTAAAAAGAAAGAAGCCGGATACTGAAAAGAAAAAGGGAACCGCTAGTCGAGAAATAATTCTTGTTACTATAAAATTAGCACTCTCACTTATAGTAAGAAAAGGAGATGTATGAATTGCAACAACCATAAAAGCAGCAACCATACGAAAATAATCAAGTAATCCATACATGTTACTATGTCCCACTGTTTTTTGATTCGATATCATACTTATGCCCCCTTCCTCCACAATGTAAATATGAATCCATCTATGTTATTGCCTGATACTTGATGAATCGCATCCTCATAAATTTCAATTGTTGTCGACTCACTCTTACTAGGGACATAAAATATTTCCAATCTTTTCTTACCATGATCTACAAATAAGTGTTCATTATCATAGCTATATTTTTTTAGATAATCATGATATTCCTCTAATGAATATCCTCTTTCCATGATAATTTTTGAATGAGGATATCCTACATAACGAAAATGCCACGGTTCATGGGCAATTCCAGTTATTCTTTCTTTTCCTTCTTGATACCGTTCAATAAATCCATAACTTGTAGCTTCTTCTCGAAATCTTTTACACACTCCAGTATAGGGAAAGTTTGGGCATATAAAATCAATTTCATCATCATTCATAGCTAAATCTATCGCTAGTCCTGTTTGATGTTCACTGTGGTTGGGTAGGGCTACATACTTTTTCGTAAAATCAATACCATTCTCGATCATAGAATTCTTGTATATTGTATCTTGTTCTTCTAAGGAACGATACCCACTAACAGGTATAATATCCTTATTCCCATCTACTGCTTTTATTAAATTGTTAAGCATAGAAGCCGCACGGCTCTCAAGCTCAATAGAAGGATAATCTCCTCTTATCACAGTTAAGTGCATCTTATTTGAACTTTTAACAGGATGATTTTGATTCACTAAAATTAAAGGACCATTGCTTATATCCGCTTTATTTACTGTAATATTAATTTTACTCATCCCTCTAACCCTAATTCTATTAGCTTGTCCAATATTTCACTGTAGGACATACCAATACCTTTCATCATATTAGGATACCTACTGTGGGAGGTAAAACCTGGAATGGTGTTAACTTCATTAAATACAACCTTACCATTTGGAGTTACAAACATATCAACTCTTGCAAATCCCTTACATCCAAGTGTTCGATAAATTAAAACTGCAATATTTTTTATTTTACTTATCATCTTATTATCTAATCTTGCAGGCATATGAATTTTAGAACTTTTAAGGGTATATTTTTCTGTAAAATCAAAGAAGCCATCTGTAAGTTCTATTTCATCAACTTCACCAACAATAATATCGTCATTTCCAAGGATTGCTAGTCCTACTTCAAACCCTTCTACATTTTCTTCAATTATTACTTCGTCATCATATATAAAACTATTGCTAATTGCTTCATAAAGCATACCTTCCTCATATATTTTACTAATACCAAATGAAGAACCTGCCTTTACTGGCTTAACAAATAAAGGATACTTAAGCTTCTTAGTTGCTTCAATCATTTTTTCTATTTCTTCACCCTTATTAAACACTAAGGCTTCTGGTGTATCCACACCTTGTGCCCTTACTAATTTATGTGCCCTGTCTTTATCCATACATAGAGAAGAGCTTAATATCCCACAGCCAATAATCGGTATGCCAGCTAATGTAATAAGCCCTTGAATCGTACCATCTTCCCCATTCTTACCATGAAGAACTGGAAATACAGCATCTAACTTAATAATATTAATTTCCTTATCTTTTAGTTCAACTAAACCCTTTACACTTCTGTCAGGTGAAATTATGGCTGGGATACAATCATTAACATACCAGTTATCTTCCTTTATATTCTCTACATCTCCATAATAATGAAACCACTCACCTTTTCTTGTTATTCCAATCAATACAGGCTCATATCTCATCCTATCTATATGTGTAATAATGGAGTAGGCTGATTGTAGGGATACCTCATACTCACTAGAACATCCACCAAATATAATTCCGATTTTTTTCATTTTTTCTCCTTTTCCTGCTTATAATGACACAAAAAAATAAGCATTTCCTTGTTTGACTAATGATATATTTAATCATATCTATGATTTAATCATATCAAATAAGGAAATACTTATTTCACGTTTTTTCATAATGAAATATTATTTAATTATGATGAATTTCTTACGAAATTCCTACAAGCGCATTGGGAGACTAATTTCAAACTTAATAATATCATCATAACTCACTACCGAAATAGTTCCTTTGTGTAAGGTAATGATTTCTTTTGCTATCGCTAATCCAAGTCCTGCTCCACCAGTTTTACTAGTTCTAGCAGTGTCTAATCGATAAAATTGCTCAAAGATTCGTTCTAGTTTATCTTGAGCTATGGTATAGCCATGATTCTTGACTGAAATTAATAAGTTTTTCCCTACTTTTTCTACATTTATCTCAATCGTACTTTTTTCAAAACTATAATTAATTGCGTTACGAAGTAAATTATCAAATACACGTTGCATTTTATTTACATCAAAAACCACATACATATCTTGTTCTATTTTAAGAGAATAATCGATTTCTTTCTCATCCATTAATGGTTTAAACTCAAACAAAATTTGCTCCAACATTCTGGTCAAATTTACTTTACTAATATCTAATGAAAGGTTCGTTAAATTAAACCTTGTTATTTCAAAGAATTCGTTTATTAAATCCTCTAAACGCTCTGCTTTATCTAAACTAATAGACAAATATTTTTCTCTTAATTCTTCAGAGATCTGTAATTCATCTCTTAGTAAAGTTAAATATCCTATTATAGAAGTTAAAGGTGTTTTTAAATCATGTGCTAAATATACTACTAAATCGTTCTTTCTCTTTTCTGCTTCTTTTGCTGCTCTTTCATTGTTAACAACATCCATACGTATTTGATTTATTTGATTTTCTAATTCTTTCAGCTCATCTGGCAAAACAATCAATTCATCATTTTTATGATATATTGATTTGGTAGCTTCAATTACCTTTTCTAGATAACTTAAGGTTTTAATCCAATAATAAATAAATATTACAATAAATCCAAACACTAATAAAAATAATATAATAAGTTCTATATTATTATCAATTACTTTTAAAATACGATACAATAAATTATTACTATACCAGGTAACCTGTGAACTTATAAAAACTCCAAAAAACAAAGAAGCTATGACAATAAAAACATAAATAATATAGGATATAACAAATCTTGTTAAGATATGAAGAGATAGCTTTTTCTTAAATTTATTTCTATTCAAATTATTCAAACGATTCAAATTATTCAACTTGATAACCTACCCCCCAAACTGTCTTAATAAACTTTGGTTTTTTGGCTGGTTCTTTTAGCTTCTCTCTGATTCTACCTATATGAGCCATGACAGTATTATTATTCTCAAAATACTTTTCACCCCATACAGCTTCAAATAATTCTTCGGATGAAACTACCTTACCCCTATGTTCACACAAATACCAAAGGATATCAAATTCTAATGGAGTTAAGGTAATAGGCTTACCATATAAAGTACATAAATGGCTATCTCTATTAATGACCAGACCGTGAATATCATATTCATCCTGTTCATCTTTAACAGAGTTGTACATCTTATACCTTCTTAGTTGTGTTTTAACCCTAGCGGTCACTTCTAATGGATTAAAGGGTTTTGTAACATAATCATCAGCACCAAGAGATAAACCTGTAATTTTATCAACATCCTCTACTTTAGCAGTTAACATAATAATTGGAAAATAATACTGCTGTCTAATTTTTTGGCAAATTGTAAAGCCATCCACATCCGGTAACATCACATCTAAAACCGCAAGATCATATTTTATTTCCTGAATACTGTGAAGGGCATCTTGACCATTATAGTATTTGTATACTTGATAACCATCACTTTTTAAATATAGCTCAATTAAATCCGCTATTTCTTTCTCATCATCAACGATTAAAATGTTGATATTATCCTTCATTCTGTCCCTCCTAAAGCCTTTTATTAGTAATAAACTTACTCCCTAATCTTTATAAATTATTGGTGACAATGCCTAATCTATTCCTTTATTTCATCAACACCATAAGCTTCTAATTGTGTAAGTGCTGGAAAAGGGGATGGGTCATCAGACTTTATAAGATTACTTAACTCTACCCATTCAATTTTTTTGCTTGGAAATTTCAAGCTTTGAGCTTTATCTGTTTTTTCTAGATTCCAAATTAAGGAACTAGAATCAGAAAAAGTAACTCTTACATTAACCCACCAATTGTCATGAGGAAAATCTGCTCTAGTATACATTACTAATTTATCTACATGAACAAAACGCCCAAACTCTACCTTTATCTTAGCATTATCATCTCTATTTATTCCCCAAGATTCATAAGGCCATACACCATGGGATTCGTTTAAGCAGTTCCCGTTTATAGCGTTTTTTGCTGCAAATACAGACTCCCCTCTTGTTTCCACATTGGCCATTGCATGTGGATAACAAACTACATTACCATTACTTTGATTTTGATCATATTTATTTAGACATAGATTTTTATATTGTTTCATTTCCTCTATTGTCGCATAACGTACAGAAATAATATGACAATTACCATAAAAGCTCTTTGGAGAATAGCATACTTTCTTTTCACCAAAAGGTATATCATAAATTAAATGTGAATTACTTATATACACAAAACATGGACCAATAGCATCATCTAATTGAATAATATAATGAGTATGTATCTTATCGAAGATTATATGTATTTGGTCCCCAACCTCATATTCTTCTTTAAAAACTAAGTTTACTTCTCCATCTCTTTGTTTACTAGCCTTAACTCTATCTCCATTTGCAATATTTATTGATAACATAATACCTCCTATGATTATTCATGATATACATCCATTATAAGCAAAATGGGTAAATCTTCAAGAACTTTTGTGTATTTAACCCAAGAAAACCTTATACAATATTTTATTGAATGGAAAAAGCTGCCGCACATAGTGCGACAGCTAAATCATTAACTTCTATTATGGTAATAACATGTATATAGCTCCTAAACGATCAATTTCATCAGCATAGAATCCATGAACTCCTGCTAAAGCATAACCTTCTGGAGCAGTAAAGGTATAAATATCACTTGGTGTACCACCTTCTAGTGATCTACCATAGTTTGTAGTAAACTTAACATAGGATATTCGATAGGTTCCAAATAATGATTTTTTCGCTTTTGATACTTGCATAGTGGTAACATATTCACCTTCTTGTAAGGTTAGCTCTTTATATGTTCCACCACTTCCACCTACAGTTGCCATTCCTTGCGGATAGGTAAAGGTCACATTATCAACTCTTGTTCCAGTGCGAATTGCTATTTTACTAGGGAAATCTTCATCCATTGTATTAATAAAGCTAAAAGCAGTTCCACCGCCACCACCATAGGTCTCAGTTGTTTTAATCGTTTCATTTATGGTGTAAGAAAAAGTAGCAGTGATTGGATAATGATCAGATAATTGATTACCATTACTATCAGTAAACATGGTATCAAGAAGTGCATAGGAGATAGCATCTAGCTCTACATTTCTGCCACTACGATACCAAATCTTATCTACAACTTCATTGCTAGCACTGTTTATATTATTATGATCAATTAATGCATCACCATCTGCTGGAACAACTCCACCACGCATAATCTCTATCCAAGGATCTACAAGTCCACAAGCTTCTAATACTGCTGTTTCAAAATTATCCTGTACTCTTGTGTATCTTGAGTTGGTATCACCTAATACAATCACTGCTTTACCAATAGAGCGTTGGTTAATAAGTGTTGCTAACTGTAACATATTCGATCTTCTAGCATTGTAAGAAGCTTCATCACTACCTGCATCAGTATGTAGATTGTAAATATCAACAAAATATCCTGGTGCAAGTTCCATAGAGGAATATAAAATTCCTTTTGGCGTTAATTGATCAGAACCATTATCAAGTAAACCAGAACTTTCATTCCATTTATATCTAGTTGTTTCCCATAGTGGAAATCTAGATAGAAAATTCATTCCATCTCCAAATGGTACATTTCCACTATGTGGTGTTTGATGTGGATGTGTTACTTGAGAAATTAATTGATTATGATATGCAAAATCTTCTTGTACACTAACTACATCAAAGTTATTGAGTATCGGGCTAATTAATGGTGTATTTGTTGCAGGATTTCCACTGGATATTAGATCTGGCAATCCAGCAACATTGTAAGTTAGTACGTTAAAGGTATTACTATTATTAGCTTTTGTAACTACTACATCACTTTTTATTAATCCAGTTATAGTAAAGATAAGGATAAATAAAATTGCTAAAATTTTTCTTACATGTCTTTTACTCATTTTAAATTCTCCTTTATTTATTATTAATACTTCTAATTAATGGCCTGCAGGACTTAACATTAATTAGAAGTTATTAACCTTAAAAATAATTTGAACTTAACATAAAGTATTTACTTTTCTTATACCCAATGCATAACTAACAATAAAGCATCTTAAGTACCCAGACTAAACATTAATAAATTGATATCTGTCTAATAAACTTAATATAGACTAATTTAATAACTTACTCTTATTTTAAACTATCATAATATGCAGCTCTACCATCTAAAATTTGTTGTAAACCAGCATTTTTTAACTCATTGTATTCTGATTCATAAGTAGCTTCAAACTGATCAGCTGGTGCACAGATTACACGATATACGAACTCAAGCATTCTTGTTTTAATATCTGCGCCAAATGTTTGTTCTGCATCGGATACATAGGAGTAAACTGGGAAACGGTACTTACCGATTTCTCTCGTTTTATAGAAATCTTGGAACCATTCTAAACTTGCCCACTCAGTAGTTTGTCCAGCAAAATCACTCTTAGCTAATACATCAAAATCATTAACCCATTTGAAATCGTTATTAACAATACCAAGATCATCACAAGTTCCTGGGTATCCTTTTTCTTCTTTTACTTCTGCTGTAGGTTCACCTACAACACCTAGTTCATTTACTACATAATCAGGTGTGAAACGAATTTTTGTTGCAACTTCAGGTTCTGCCATCCAGTTAAGGTATTTCATACAAGCTTCAACTACCTTTGCATCAGCTTTGGATGGAACCATAACATACATACCATGTCTTGGTTCAAATGGTGTACGATAAGATCCATCTGATAAATCAAATGTTTGAACTGGTACAAAAGTTTCATGACCTAGAGTTGTATTAAGTACTGTAAAACTAGCATGTGGATGATACACATCGTCTAATAGGAAACCTACATTACCATTCGCAACATCTGCCATAAATACATCTTCTGCTGTATCTGTTGGGAAATCTTGTGTAATTAAGCCGTCATTATACCAAGTATTTAACTGTTTTAAACCATCTTTTGAGCCTGGAGCGATCGCCATATATGCTTCACTATAGATATATGCATCTTTTTCATCTTTTAAATCTACATAGGAGCCAACGAAATTTAAATACATCTTTTCTGTATCTCCACGTCCACTCATTGCCCAAGGAATTGTTTTATCCCCACCTAGGTTATTTTCTTTCGCTGCATAAAGGAATTTTCCAAGTTCTTCTTTCGTAGTTGGAACTTCCATATTCAATTGATCTAACCAATCTTTACGAATATATGCAGTATGTCTTGGAGCTTCTGTTCCTCTTTGTTTTAATACTGCAAATCTTTTGTCTCCTACATTACCTACTGATTGTGCAGCACCAGCATATTTTTCAATATCTGTACCATATGCTTTATATACATCTGTTAAATCAGCTAAAGCACCGCTATTCGCAAAATTCATAAAAATATTTTGGTCATAAGTAAATACGATATCTGGTGCAGATCCACCTGACATCATGATGTTTAACTTATTATCAGATTCCGATCTAGGTACAGCAGTATAAGTTACATCAATGTTATATAGCTCTTTTACCTGTTCTTTAATCCATTTTGTTAAACCATTATCTTCTGTTGTTGTTCCAGGTGCAGCGTTTCCTCTATCCCAAACCATTACATTAATAGAAACTGCTTCTCCTTTTGAGTCACCTGTAGCTGAATTTCCAGCATTCTTTTTACATCCTACTAAAGATAAACACATTATCCCAGCAAGTGCTAATGTAAGTAATCTTGTAAACCCATTTTTTCTTTTCATAACTAAATCCTCCTATTTTTTTATTAAAATATCCTTTCGGATATATTAACCTTTAACAGCTCCAATCATAATACCCTTGGTGAAAAATTTTTGCACAAAGGGATATACGATGAGCATTGGTAGCATAGAAATAACGATACTAGCAGCTTTAATATTTTCAGCTAAAAGATTAGTCTGTAGACCTTCTTCTACACTAACGTTTACCGCTTCAATATATTGTTTTAATACCATCTGAACAGTAAAGAGCTTAGATGAATTAATATAATACAAAACATCGCTCATACCATTCCATCTACTTACTGCATAGAATAAACCTAATGTAGCAATCATTGGATATACTAGCGGAAGAATCACGCTAATAAGTGTCCTGGTTTCACTACATCCATCAATCTTTGCAGCATCGTAAATAGCAGAATCAATTCCTCTAAATGCATTGCACATAATTATCATATTATAAGCACTAAGAGCTCCAGGTATAATTAAGGCCCATACAGTATCGATAAGATCAAAACTCTTTACATTTAAATACTCAGGAATAATACCCGGGTTTAAGTACATTGTTATAACAAATAATGTCATGATTATATTGCCACCAACTAAATTCTTCTTAGAAAGTGGGTATGCTGCAAGAATTGTCATTAATAAATTTACTGCTGTAGCCCCAAGCATAAGTATAATAGAATAACCAAAGGAGCGAACAAAACTTCCACTCTGAAATGCTTTCATATAAGCTTCTGTATTAAATCCAATCGGAAAAATCAATACTTTTCCTGCTGTAATTGCATCTTTAGAGCTAAAGGAAACTGCTATAACCCTAAGAATTGGTACCATTGCAATACATGTAATTACTATAAAAAATAAAGTCCAAAAGAATTGAAATATTTTCTCAGATTTACTATTTATTCCACTCATTATATGATACCCTCCTGTCCTAATCTTTTGATTATTGCATTCGCAGTTAAAACTAATACAATACCTACAACTGTCTGAAATAGTCCGATTGCTGTAGCAAAATCAAAACGTCCAGCCGATAAACCTATTGAATATACATAGGTACTTATTACATTCGAACCTTCTCGTACTAAAGTGTTTCCCATCATATATGGACGGTCAAAACTAATTGATACTAACCTTCCTATTTGCATAATTAATAGAACTGTTATTGTTGAAGAAATTTGTGGTATTGTAACATACCATATTCTTTGTAATCTTGTAGCCCCATCAATATATGCTGCTTCACCAAGAGAAGAATCTGTTGCCATTAAGGCTGCTATATAAACGATAAGTGAGTAACCAGCACCCTGCCACAATCCAAAAAACCAATAAACAAAACGCCATATATTCGTATTACTTAAAAATGAAATACTCTGAAAACCAAGGGCTTCAATAATATTATTAACAAGACCAGAACGTGATAATAATTGTGTTGCAATACCTGATATTATTACCCATGACATAAAGTTTGGTAGGTATAATAAGGTCTGTGTAAATTTACGTACCTTACCACTTCGAAGTTCATTTAAAAATATTGCTAGGAAAATCGGTATTGGGAAACCTATAATCAAATCACCAATATTTAATATTAAGGTATTTTTTAATGCATCCCAAAAATCTTTCGATGAAAATGCTTCCGCAAAATTCGCTAATCCAACCCATGGACTATCCCATATACCTTTGAAAATGTTAAACTTCTTAAAGGCAACAATGACACCTATCATTGGTTTATACTTAAATAAAATCATATAAATAACTGGAAGAACAAGCATTGCATATAGTTGCCAGTTATTTCTCAGATATGTTTTTACTTTTTTACTTTTTCTTCTGTCTACATTCATCGTTCTGCTCATATATAATCTCCATTTCTTCATAAAATCAATAAACACATCCAGGAACTTTTTAGGGCATATTGCTAATAAAAACTAATTTAAGAGAAGCGTTCATTGTTTATTAATTATGATTATACTTGATTAAATATATGATATCTATGCATTTTTTGCAGATAGTTGTCGAATATATTGCGTTTTTTGCTATAAGTTATAAAATAAAAACAAATGCTTATATGCATTTGTTTTATTTTATAATATTCATGTAATCTAGGCTTCCAGGTAAAAAGTACGTAGTTCATATGGTTGTATAATAAACTGTAATTTGTCCTTCTGATAACTTACTTCTTTCTCACTATCGGTTACATTTTCTTCTGTTTCTAATAAGTCACAAGCATGAAGGCTTGTTACACCTAAACTGGATAAATCAAGAATTACTTCACTTCTTCTACCAAAGCTTTCATATAATCTGAGTATAATACCCTTACCATCCTCTGAGCGTTTAAGAGTATCAAGGACAATATTCTTAGTTTCTGTTATAATCCCTTCAAAACACTCACCTAAACTAGGAGTCCCAGGTAATATCTTTGTTATTACAGGCATATTTAAATCAAAGCTTTCGCTAATAACATTTCCTTGTCTAAAATCACCTGAATGTGGAAGCACTGAATAAGTGAAATCATGAATCTCTTTATCTGCATTTGGATTTGGATATATCCCAGACTTAATTAAGGTAAGTCTTACACAAGATTCGTAAGCATCTAATCCGTATTTACAGTTATTAAGTAAAGCAACTCCATAATTATCTTCTGCAACATCAACCCATTTATGAGCACAAATTTCAAATTTAGCTTGATCCCAGCTCGTGTTACGATGTGTTTTTCTCTTAACATTTCCAAATTGGATATCACAAACAATTTCGTCTGTCATTACATCGATTGGGAATGCTGCCTTTAATAAAATCTGCTCTTCCTTCCAATCCACTGTAGTTTTAAAATCAATTCTTCGTTTATATCGATAGAACCATATATCTTGAATTATATGTGAATGTAAAAACGAACGTTTTACCCTAATACAGGAAGCCAACGGACCATTTTCGATTAGTTCAAACTGAGCTAGGTTATTAATACTCCAGTATTTTTCTTCATAATAAGCATCTATATTCCAACTGTCATACTCATAAGGTATATCTTCAAAAGCTACTAGCTCATTAAAAATTCTACCTTTCATAACTACATCTCTACCATTCTCCTTGTCCCAAAGAGAAGTAATTTCACCCCTGTTATTGAATTTCACCTGGTAGAAATAAGTATCCAAATATGACTCATCCTTAGTCTGTATAAATTCAGCCATCATATCGCTCTTAGAAGAACTTTCTTGTTTTGCTAACGCATTCCCAGTTAAGTATCCAAATATAGGTAGCTTGTCTAGATGTATAAGATATCTTCCGTCTCCTAACTTTTGATTATTTCCCTGATATCCTTCTTTTTCTAAAAGCCTATACTCATTTTCGGATAACCATACCATGCTATCTCTTTTAACACCTGCTGTCTGATAACATACCAGTGTTTCTGTTTTTATATCTTCATTCATCATAGATAGCATTGCTTGTTCCAATAACTCATTATCTTTCTCCATAATCGATTCATACTGTTTTTTAGAATCCTCATATACTTCTTCAATGGAGGAACCAGGTAAAATATCATGGAACTGATTTAATAATGTTAAACGCCATATATCATCTATTTCATTTTTAGGATACTGATAATTAGAATTTGACAGCTGTGCCATAGTCGCTAGTAGCTCTACATTGTGATTTAAAAATTCACTCTCTCTATTAAACTTCTTATTTCTTGCCATAGATGTATAAGT
>JAFAEB010000030.1 GCA_023424235.1 Bacillota bacterium | reverse complement strand
CACCTCCTAAAGTGAGTTTGCGAGACGGCTTTGGGAGGTTTTTTCTATTATAACATGAAAAACGTTGGGATGAGAATTATTCACCCCAACATTTATTATAGAACCATAAATCAAAAGGGGCTATTGCTAGCAATTTACACCATAGGAGAACTTATTCTCACTGGTATGAATCGCTTTCAATAGCCCTTATATTTACTATGTAATGTGATTATTGAATCACTTCTAGCTTATTCATTAACCACAATTTAAAAATTTGATTAAATACATAATTAAAATCAATTTTATCAATACTCTTTGTTGTTAATATCGGATATTCACCTAATAGTTCATCTCCAATATAGTATTTTGCATTTCCAACTATGGTTACTTCTGTAACTGGTGCAGTTAGGAATAGTGGTAGCTGATATACAATTTTTATAATTTCATCTTTTTTCATTAATAAAGATATATTACCTTCATAATATAAGCCCACCAAATTTTCTTTTCCATTTAGTACTTTAAGAGGTTTAAACTCTTTTTCTTCAAAGAAAATTTCATTTTGAAAGAAATCTTTCACTCCATGGTTCATAAGCAAGGTGGTATCTTTCCATTTGTATCTTTTATTTGGTGGCCATCCAGCGCCTAACACAGCAGATACTAATGTTTTACGATCTTTTTTAACAGCACCTACAAAACAATATCCTGCTTTATTGGTAAAGCCTGTTTTTACACCAATAGCACCATCATACATGTAAAGAAATCTATCTTTATTACTTAGTGAAAAGCTTCTACCAGTTTTTAGCTCACTTAACTGATAGCTTGCGGTATTCGTTATCTTAATGAAGTCATCATTTTTAATCGCATAAGCAGCAATCCTGGCGAGTTCTACAGCTGTCGTATAATGTCCGTCTGCATCCAAGCCATTTGGAGTTACAAAATTAGTATGTTCACAACCAAGCTCTTTTGCCTTCTCATTCATGAAAGCTGCAAAACCTTCCACAGACCCACCAATATGCTCTGCTATTGCAACAGATACATCATTGTGTGACTCTAACATTAAGGAGTATAGTAAATCCCTTAAGATATATTTTTCACCAGCTTTAATATTAAGTTGCACATCTGGCATGGATGCTGCATACCTTGATACGGTAACTTCATCATCCAAATTACCTTTTTCCAAGGCAACAATACAAGTCATAATCTTTGTCGTACTTGCCATCGCTACTTGTTTATAGCCTGATTTTTCATATAGAACTCTTCCTGATTCTGCGTCGATTAAGGCAGCAGACAATGCATTTAAGGTAAGATTCGTATCTTCATTTTTCACATACTCATTTTTTGGGTTACCTGCAAAATCCAAATAATCTGTTGTATAGGTTTCATTACCTAGCTCATCCATTGGAATCTGTGTAATACCAATCTGCTTCCCATCTAAATTTAATACGAGCTTATCATAATATGATATACATAAAAAATACGAAATAAATCCAATTAATAGTGCTCCTATAATTTTTTTCTTCAAACCTAATCATCCTAATAATATACTTATTCTAAGTTTATTTTCATTTGACAAGAATATGCTTAGGAATTACATTAGATAAATTATTCTTTTATAAAATTAACTGGAATACCAGCAATATCATTAACTGGTAAAGAAAACATAATTGTTCTAGCTCTAGACTGTAAGCCTGCCTTTGTTGAAATTGCCTCCATAATTCCCTGTCTAAGTTCAGTTGGAGTTAAAATTAATACAATTTCTTTTTCTGGTTGTATTGTGATTCCAAAGAATTTTTCAGCTTCCTTAAAACCTGTACCTCTCCCTTTTAGAACCGTACCACCAGTAGCTTTTGCTGATTTCGCAGCATCCATCACCTCATCTGAATGACCGCGCTCCACTATTGCTAATATTAAATCATGATTAAATTTACAATCCATATGTGTTCCTCCATCCATAGGCGCATTACCAGCTAATAATTTTGCAGTAGTAGTACCACATACACTATTAATTGGTATTGTAAAACAAATACCTTCACCAGGCTTTGATAAATTGGTTTCTTCCATAATTTTCTTCATTACTCCCTTGGAATGTTCCAATGGCATGGTACTAAATAAGACTTCTTTTAATGTTTCACCAATCCCTAAATAATCCAATATTGTAGAACTTGCAGTTCCTTTCCCTAAGGATAATAAATTAAAGGTTACACCTTCATTCCTAAAGGTATCAATTATTTTATCTCCATATCCTCTATTTACAATGGTAATCATAAGAACTAGTGGTTTAAATGTTCCCATGGCTTCCTCCTCTAAAACTCGATAATATCGTTGTCATCGTCTTCAACCGTATCTATTATAGTAACAGATTCAACTTCAATGTCAATCGTATGTTTCATTTTTATCTTATATATAAGACCGATTACTTGAACTGTTACTAAAGGCATCATAGCTATAAGTGCTATAATTCCAAACGCATCTAGCATCGCACTACCTCCAAGTGCATCGGATACACCTGTTGCAAAGGGAAGAAGAAAGGCTGCTGCCATAGTTCCCGATGCTACACCACCAGAGTCAAAAGCAATCGCTGTGAATAATTTTGGTACATAGAATGATAAAATTAGAGCAATTACATAACCAGGTAAAATAAAATACCAAATACTAATATTAGCCATAATACGAATCATGGACAATGCCAATGCAGCACCTACTCCAATAGATAACCCAGCCATCATCATTTTTTTAGATATTGCACCACTTGTAATATCTTCTACTTGTTTATTTAATACATGTACAGCTGGTTCTGCTGATACAACAAAGAATCCAATTATTATACTTAATGGTATCAGAATATAGTTGTATGATAAGCCGCCAATTGCAGCACCGATGTAAGTTCCAGCTGGCATAAATCCAATGTTAATTCCAGTTAAAAATAACGTTAATCCAACAAGGGTATATAAAATACCTATCATTATTTTAATCATTTGCTTTTTAGGTAATTTTAACTTAATCACTTGCAATATTACAAAAATTATAACAACAGGAGACAAAGCGATGATAACTTCTTTGGTAAAAGCAAATATTTGACTTCCTAACAAGCCTATAAAACCACCTAGACTAGTAACTTCGCTTATTGCTTCTAAGCCGTAAGAAACATTACTTGAATCAAAGAACATGCCCATAATTAAGACGGCAATAATAGGCCCAATTGAACAGATTCCACACAATCCAAAACTATCCTCTTCTGCACTTTCATTACTTCGAACTGCTGAAACACCAGTTCCTAAGGCAAGTATAAATGGTACCGTAATTGGTCCAGTTGTAACACCACCTGAATCAAATGCAACTGCAAGATAATCCGGTGCAGTAAAACTTGCTATAATAAAGACAAGTCCGTAAGCAATAAGTAATAAAGTTCTAAGGCGAATTTGAAAAAGTATACGTAGCAATGCAAGAACTAAAAATATTCCTACACCAAATGCTACGAAAAGTACAAGTACCATATCTGGAACAGCCGGAACTTGCTTGGCTAAAACCTGAAGATCTGGTTCTGCTATCGTAACAAAAACCCCAAGAATAAAACTTCCTATAATAAACAATAGTAAATTACGGGATTCTACTAAGTTTGACCCAATAAGATCACCCATTGGCATAATAGCCATATCTGCTCCTATTGTAAATATACTCATACCAATAATTAATAAGATGGAACCAACGATAAATATTAGTAAGGTAGTAGTTGGCATAGGTGAAATCGTAAAGTGTAATAGTAATACAATAATTGTAATAGGCAAGACGGATTGTACCGATTCTTTTAAATTCAATAATAAATTATGAAGCATTCCTCGTTTTCCTTTCTGTCTAGAACAATACTGCAAAATAAAGATTAATTAATTTTGTAATATTAAAATAACTCGCATATTCTTGCAATCGTTCTATATTTTTATCTGTGCGATACGCATAATTCTTTAATGATTTTGAAAAAATGTTGTTATCCATATGATTACGATTCCGAATTATATCGCAAATCGTTCGTTCCATGTTATAAACAGTAATATTACGATTATATGGTGTTTTAAGACTAGATGTTCCTATCTCTAGATATTCCTTTTTTATTGAATGTAGCACAATGCCACTATCTACCAGACTTTTAGAATGATATCCCGCTGCAACAGTAACGGATAGTACTTGCAATTCATCATCGATAATTCCATTAAGAACAAGAGCAGTTTCATGTGAATATACCATATGGGGGTGTTTCGCTTGGATACGATATAATTTATCATCATAACCATCTTTTGTTATATAGCTACTACGATCTACTTTTATTAAAATACCTTCTTCCACTAATTGACTAATATACTCTCTTGGTATTCCAGCATTAGACACATCCTTTGTTAAAATTAGTCCATTATTAGACTTAATTAGTGCATCAAGGTCTACTCTATAACTCATTTTTTCATCTCCATTTTTACAATCATACTATTATGATACATTAAAATAGTACATATGTAAATAAATAATTTATAAAATCTACTTTCATATATAAGCTTCTGATAATTTATCTCCCTATACCATATTAGAACTTCCGAAAGATAACATTCTAGAAGTGTCTTATTTCATAGGATGTACTTACCAATGAAATAAAAAAGCCTTCTATAAAGTAGAAGACTTTTTATAATAAACATTATTTTATTTACCCATAGCTTTAAAATCAGTTAGAACAAACTC
>JAFAEB010000028.1 GCA_023424235.1 Bacillota bacterium | reverse complement strand
GTTATAGTACCATCTGAATGTGGATGTTTAAATGCCCACATTCCAGTGCGTTCTTCTACTTCTATTAGTTCACCATTTTCATTTTCTTTCACATTAACTAAAGTTACATATCCCTCATCCACTTCAGGAACCTCATCAAGTAATATGAAGATACGTTCAGCACCAGCAAGAGCCATAACAATCGAGTTAAATTGTTGGGTTACTTGAGTAACCGGCATGTTAAACATTCTTGTAAGTTGTAAGAAGGCAGCCAAACCACCTATTGTGAATCCTCCTACACCGAAAATTGCAAGAATTGCACCTAGTATTGCAGTCACAACATAGTTAATATACCCTATATTACCCATAACAGGCATCATAATATTTGCGTATTTATTTGCATTGTTCGCACTTTCGAATAAGGATTCATTTAATGTGTCAAATCTTTGTTTTGCCTCTTCCTCATAACAAAATACCTTAACTACCTTTTGGCCTTCCATCATCTCTTCAATGTATCCATTTAATTTACCAATGGATTGTTGTTGCTTCTTAAAGTTAACAGCACTTTTACCACCAATCGCTTTACCTATATTTAACATAACAAATACCATAATTACTGCAAATAAAGTGAGTGGAACACTGATAATCACCATGGAAATAAATACACCAGTAATGGTAATAATTGAAGATAATAACAGTGGCATACTTTGACTAATCATCTGTCTTAATGTATCAATGTCATTTGTATACAAACTCATAATCTCACCATGTGAGTGAGTATCAAAGTAAGGAATTGGTAGTTTTTCCATATGACTAAACATATCATTACGTAGCTTTCTTTGAGTCCTTTGGGTTACATATATCATAATTCGGCTATACATAAAGGTAGAAAATACTCCGGCTAAATATATAAATCCCATAACAATAATTGCTTCTAATAGCGGCATATAATTAATATCGCTTTTATTTAAGTAAGGAGTGATATAATTATCAATTACATTACGAATAAACAAAGTACCCATTACATTGGCTAAGGAACTGATTAATATAAACAGTGCAACTAGAAAACTTTGTACTTTATTTTCTTTAAAGATATAAATAAGAAGTCTTTTTAATACCTTCATAGACTCTTTATCTAACTTCTTTTTAGGCATTTTAGCGTTTTGATTCATGTTCTAAATCCACTCCTTTCTTTTGAGACTCATATACTTCTTTATATATTTCATTGGTCTTTAATAATTCATCGTGTGTACCATATCCATTTATTTTTCCATCATGTAGAACAATTATTTTATCTGCTTCTTCAATTGAGGATACTCTTTGTGCAATTATAATCTTAGTAACATTAGGGATACCAGTTTTTAATACTTTTCTGATATTAGCATCTGTTTTTGTATCAACAGCGCTAGTAGAATCATCAAAAATAATAATTCTTGGTTTCTTTAATAATGCTCTAGCAATACAAAGTCTTTGCTTTTGACCACCAGATACATTAGTACCACCTTGCTCAATATAAGTATCATATTTATCTGGAAAGCGCTCAACAAATTCTGCTGCTTGAGCTTGTTCACAAGCTTCCATTATTTCTTCATCTGTAGCATTTTTATTTCCCCATCTTAGATTTTCCTTAATTGTTCCGGAAAATAATACGTTTTTTTGCAGAACAACAGCTACCGAATTTCTTAGTACTTCCATATCATAGCTACGAACATCAATTCCACCAACTTTTACAGAACCACTTGTAACATCATAAAGCCTTGGAATTAATTGAACCAATGAAGTTTTGGCACTACCAGTTCCACCAATTATACCGATCGTTTCTCCTTCTTTAATCTCTAGATTAATCTGTTCAAGTACTAGATTACTTTCATCATTACTATAACTAAAGTTAACATTTTCAAATTTAATATCACCGCTATTAACCGTCATAACAGGATTATTTTTATTCTTTAAGGCACTCTCTTCTTCTAACACTTCGTTAATTCTCTCAAGGGATGCTTTTGACATAACAACCATAACAAAAACCATAGACAAGATCATTAAACTGATTAAAATATTACTTGTATAAGTAAATAAACTCATCAGCTCCCCTGTTGCCATACGTCCACCTATAATTAAGTGTGCACCAATCCAGGATATAATAAGGTTACAGGCATAAATTGCAAATTGCATCGTAGGTGTATTTAACAATAGTATTTTTTCAGCACTCGTAAATACTTGTGCGATTGCATCAGAAGCTTTATGAAACTTTTCAACTTCATATTGCTCTCTAACATATGCTTTTACAACTCTTATACCAGTCAGATTTTCTTGAACACTTGCATTTAAGTTATCATACTTTTTAAACCCTAACTTAAAGTACTTATGAGCCCTAGTCATAATCATGTATAATATAAAACTTATAAATACAATAACTCCTAAAAATATAAGCGCGATTTCAAAGTTGATATAAAATGACATAAATAACGCAGATAATAACATGATAGGTGCTCTTACTAGAACCCTGATACACATCTGATATGAATTTTGCACATTTGTAACATCAGTAGTTAATCTTGTTACAAGACCAGATGTGGAGAATTTATCAATATTTTGAAAGGAAAAGGACTGTATCCTATCATACATTGCTTTTCTTAAATTTTTAGCAAATCCAGTACTCGCTCTTGCGGCAGATTTCCCAGACTCCATTCCAAAATATAAAGCAAGAAAAGCACTCCCTAGCATTATTAATCCAATTTTGACCACATATCCAATATCTCCATTGGCAAAGCCAACATCTACTATCTTAGCCATTAAAAGTGGGATAATAACTTCCATAATAACTTCTAATATTACGTATACTGGAGTTTTTATGCTATCCTTTTTATACTCACCTACATGTTTAAGTAAATTTTTAAACATTTTATCACTCTCCCTTTATTCTTTCATAATAACAAATTTGTGATTTCATTATCACAAGATAATAATCCAGTGAATCGTTTATTTAAACTGACGATTCTAAGAGAATTTCTCTTATAATCTATTCACATAGACTGTTTGACAGTTTATCTAGCAAACCAAATAAGATCTCTAATTCCTCTTTCGTGTAGATTGACATCAAGGATTCCTCTAGTCCTTTAATACCTTCAATAACTATTTCATGTATTCCTTTACCTTTGTCTGTTATGATGATTTTTTTAAGTCTTCCATCATTGGCTACACTCTCCCGTTCAATATAACCACCTTTTTCTAGTAATTGTAGGATATTTGTTGCTGATGATCGTCTTATATCGAACTCTTCTTCAATATCTTTTTGAAAAATGTCTCTATTAAATGATTCTCGATATATAAAACCTAATATCCTTGCTTGCGTACTAGGTAGATCAATACCTGCTTTCGCTATTTCTTTTTCTGCTCTACGTCTAATCTGATTGGATATAATTCTTATGTTTTTCCCCAAATGTCTTTCCATCCTATCCCCCTCTTTAATTGTTAGATACCTAACATATTATCCAATTCTATTTTATTTGTCAATATAAAATTTCCAAGTTCAATATTACAAATTGTCTTTTAAACTAAAAAAATGACCTTCGTATCATAAATTATATAAATCATAATCTACTTACAAAAGTCATTTTATTATCTTTTATGGAACTACTATCTTATATTCTTCTCCACTCTTTGTCTGAAAAGAAGTTATTCCTTCTATAACATTAGCCGTTATTTCTACTCCTCTTTCATTATATATGCTTGCGTTTTCAGGAAGTAAAATGGAGCAAATACGATCATATGAAGATCGTATTGTCGCTTTCTTTAGTACTCCTTTATCCCACTCTGCATCTACTTCAAATCCATTTCTTGCACATAAGCCTTTAAAAGCTCCTTGGGACCAGTTACTTGGTAATGCAGGTAGAATTTCTATATAATCCATATGGCTTTGAATAAGTAACTCTGCCATACCTGCAGTTCCACCAAAATTACCATCAATTTGAAATGGTGGATGAGTGTCCCAAAGGTTTGGTAAGGTACAATCTGTTAATAAACCTTTAAAAATTTTATATGCCCTATCACCATCACCTGTTCTTGCCCATAAATTTAACTTATTTGCTCGAGACCATCCGGTTGCTTCATCCCCTCGTTCATTTAAGGTATTAATAGCAGCCTTCATTAGCTCTGGTGTTTTTGCTGTAATTGCATTCCCAGGATATAAGCCTAGTAACTGAGATATATGGCGATGTCTTTTATCTACATGACTTGAGTCAAAATCAATATCATCTTCTTCAAACCATTCCTTAATTACTCCTCTACTTGATATATGATATGGAGAGAGTTTAGGAAGAAGTTCTTCTATTTCTAATCTAAGCGCTTCATCAAGATTTAAGTTCTTAGAAGCAAGGAGAAAATTTTTAAAAAACTGTTCAATTAGAGATTGTTCAAAAGTATTTCCTATGGTAACAGGGCCATGTTCTGGGGAGTATGTCGGAGACGAAACCATTCTATTTTGATGTTCATCATAGATTAAGCTTTGTTTATAAAACATAACACTTTCTTTCATGATTGGATAAATACTATTTTTTAAATATTCTAAATCACCAGTAAAATCATAATAATCCCATATATTTTGATTAAGCCATGCAGGAGCAGCAGTTGACCATCCCCAATAGAAATCCCAACCAGGACATGTCCATCCAAATGGTGTAGATTGTGTATGGGCTACCCAACCATTACTCGGATTCTCTTCATCCGATTTGATATTATAATATTCATATGCAGTTACCCGACCTGGCTCTCTAAGACTATCAACGTACTCAACTAATGGTATTGCCGTTTCTTTTAAATTTGTTAATAAAGCCGGCCAATAATTCATTTGTAAATTAACATTGATATGATAATCACTTGACCATGCGGGTGAATTACTATCATTCCAAACTCCCTGTAAGTTTGCAGGTAGAGTTCCTTCTCTAGAGGATGATATAAGTAGATATCTACCATATTGAAAATATAATTCTTCTAAATATTTGGCGTCTAAGCTAGAGCTATCACTTCTATACCTTGCTAATAATTTATTGGTGGGAATATTTGGTATTTCTCCACCTAAATCAAGATTAACTCGACCGAATAAGGAGATGTAATCCTGTATATGCTCCTTTTTTAAAAATTCATAACCTTTACTAGTAGCTTCTTCTAAATTTTCCTTTACAATTGATTCTGGATCAACTCCACTTCTATAATGAGGGTATGTGTTTTCATAATCAGTAGCAGCACTAAAATAGATTATAACAGTATCAGCTCCTTCTACTCTTATACTATCATCCTCACTTATGTAAGTACCTCCAGTTAATTCAAATATGTACTGTCCTGAATACTTCATACCATTGTCTTTTACTTCCCCAGAATAGCTTAGCAAATTGTCTTTTATATTTATATGGTAGCCTTCTTGATGAGAACCTAAACTAAATTTAAAATTTAATTTGCCCTTTTGATCGGAAGTAAACTTCATTACTGTTACATTACTTGGATAATTTGCGAAGTATTCTCTTTCATAGCTTACACCATCTATTAAAAAACTTACTCCTGCTATTCCTTGATTTAAATTTAACCACCTCTTATAATTCAAAGCATCCTTACTACTTAATGTTTGAAAATTAAGTTCAGCATCACATAATACTTGATAGGAACCGTAACCATCACTAAATCCAGTTAAATATTGAAGCAATGATTCTGCCTTCTTATAATCTTTATTTTTTAAGGCATTTTGAACTTCCTCAACATATGGATAAATATTTGTTTTATTACCTCCATTATAATAGTGACGACTTTTTGATGGTCCTCCGGTCCATAATGTTTTTTCATTAAAAACAAAATGTTCTTTATCTACTCCCCCATTCATGGTGACACCAGTATAACCGTTACCAATCGGAAGATAATGATCAGACCATACTGATCCTCGTTCTTCATACCAAAGTGTTAAATCTTTTGTTACTTTACTCTCCATAACTACATCCTTCTCATTTTAAATAGTGAATTAAATATTTATAAAACATAATAAATTGAAACGTTTTATTTACTATATATTAACAATATTTTTTTATTTATGCAAGTAACATCATTTATTCAATCAAGGTATGACACATTAAAAAAGAGTCTGCCAA
>JAFAEB010000007.1 GCA_023424235.1 Bacillota bacterium | reverse complement strand
TACTATTTCCTTGGTAAAGGTCTGCCACCTATTCGTAACAATATAATAGTTTCCATCCTTTTTTCTACAGCTAAGATCTAGTACTAATTTCTCCTTACCAACGACTTGAAGCAATTTATTAAGGTTCTCATAATTAATGTTACCATCATGAAATACATAGGAGGTAACAATAACGTGGGATGCTCCTGCATTAAGGAAAGAAGCAGCATTCCTATTATTAATTCCTCCTCCAATTTGGAGGCCACCATAAAACTCTTTTAAGGCATTCATTGCTTGCAAAACATTAAGGTCATATTCTTTCGTATCTGCTTTGTTCAATAATATAATATGCCCACCATAAAGCTTGTCCTTTTTATACATCGAAGCATAGAATTTAGCATCTTGGTTTGATACAAAATTCTCTTTCATATCATTATTTGTATCCGATAAGCTACCACCAACAATTTGCTTCACCTTACCATTATGAATATCAATACATGGACGAAATTTCATATCATACCTCCCATATCCTAGATTATGTGCTGCATCTTTTGCTTATAATGTTACATCTTACCATAACTAAGAATGATACGCAATAAATAGAAGCTTATTGTAAGCCTATTATTCCTGGTAAGATAAAGCAATATACCTATTTAGTAAAAGAAGAACAAAGAGTCTCCTTGGCAACTCTCGCGCTGCAAAGCGTTGCATTTATACATCGCATGTATGCGACAATTTCCTATATTTTGCGTGTACATCCTCATGGAATGTTTTTATTTCTAGGACATATTTTCCTATGAAATAAAAATAAGACTGTTACCTGGGAATTGATAACAGTCTTGTTGAGGGGGTCAAGGGAAAATTCAGAAAACCCAAGACATATATTAATAACAACTCAAGGAGGAGTTGATATTAAACTTATTATTACGAAAATATTCGCTAAAACAATCCTATTCTAATTTAGTCGAAAAGTCAATAATAAATCGTATTTATTTATGAATTTTTTATAGTTTTATCTTAAATCCTTTATGCTAACCTTTTCACCTGTCTACTTTGTTGTAAAGGTACATTAAAATCATTAAAAATTACATGCACTTCATTCATTACTTCATAACAATATATATTAAGTATATGTGACAAAATATAAATATATCTATAAATATGATTTCATTGTTTTAAACATGTCTTTAAGATTTGGATAAAGTGCTTTAAATACTTCATATCTTTTATTATATAATTCTACTATACTCTCTTCTGGATAGGTGCTCTCCGTTACTTTTATTAACTTACTAGCTGCCTCTTCTACGTTCGCATATTGATTACAGCCAACAGCTGCTAGAATAGCAGCACCAAAGGCAGGTCCTTCCTCGCTATTAATTTTATCAACTTTAACATTTAATACATTGGCCATAATTTGGCACCATAGAGCACTTTTTGCACCGCCACCGTTAATACGGATCGTATCCACATCTACACCAAGGCTTTTCGTAATCTCAAAAGAATCACGAAGAGCATATGCAACTCCTTCGAGAACTGCTTGCGTCATACTTTCTCTTGTTGTATCCATGGTCATACCAATAAAGGTTCCTCTTGCATCTGGATCGTTATGAGGTGTCCTTTCACCCATTAGGTATGGTAAGAAAAATACATTATTCTCTCCAAGTTTTGTAATACCCTCTTGCTCTTTATTATATTCTTTGGTACGAAGAATTTCATCCATCCACCATTTATTCGATGCTGCTGCTGATAGCATAACACCCATAAAATGATATTTACCATCTGCATGAGCAAAAACATGAAGAGCATTTTCATCAACTTCAGAATATTCTCTACTAGCTATAAATACAACACCAGAAGTTCCAAGAGAAACATTACACATTCCATGTCCTACTGTTCCAGTACCAACTGCTGCTACTGCTTGATCCCCGCCACCAGCTATAATTTTTACAGTAGAAGGTAAGGATAATTCGAAAGCGATCTCACTTTTAATTGTACCTACTACTTCATAACTTTCATGTAGTTTTGCTAATTGCTCTTCCTTTAAACCAATAATGGATAGCATATCTTTGGACCAACATTTATTCTTAACATCAAGTAATAGCATACCGGAAGCATCCGAATAATCGGTACAATGTACACCTGATAATTTATAAGCTATGTAGTCTTTTGGAAGCATAACTTTTTGGATTCGATTAAAGTTATCTGGCTCATGTTTCTTAACCCATAATAATTTTGGTGCTGTAAAACCTGTTAACGCCATATTTCCTGTATACTCGGATATTTTTTCTCTTCCAATTACTTGATTTAAATAATCACATTCTTCCTGTGTACGTCCATCGTTCCATAGTATTGCTGGTCTTATTACACGATCATTCTCATCTAAGATAACCATTCCATGCATTTGCCCACTAAAGCTAATTCCATCTACTTGGGTTCTATCTTGATCTTTTAATAATTCCTTTAATCCATCAATAAGTCCATCATACCAGTCTTCTGGATTTTGCTCAGACCAACCTGGATTAGGGAAAAATAGTGGGTACTCTCTTGTAACAATATTTTTAATATCTCCTGTTTCATCCATAAGCAATAACTTAACGGATGAAGTACCTAAATCTACACCAATATATAACATAAAAAGCCTCTCCTTTTTATATTGCAAATGCCCTTATGTTACACATAAAGGCACTGCAGTCATATTATTAATTATTTTATTCTTAAATTATTAACTATCTTTTCATAATCAATTGTAGATGCACTTTTTGCATGTGTACTATTGCACCGTCCATCGATTATTGAAACTATTTTGTTTCCATGATGTACTGATTTAAGATTGTTTCAAGTAATTCTTGTCTTCCTGATACATTAGGAGTTACGCCATTGTTAAGAGCGTATGCTTCTAATTCTTTGAATCCAACCTTACCTTCAACAATATCTTTACCAATGCCTTCTGTATAGCTAGCATAACGATTTGAAATAAAGTTTTCAAATACTTTATCTTCAATTAATTTAGCTGCTACTTTAAGACCTCTAGCAAAAGCATCCATACCAGCAATATAAGCGTAGAATAAATCTACTTCTTCAAAAGATGCACGTCTAACTTTAGAGTCAAAGTTTAAACCACCTTTTGTAAATCCGCCATCTAATAAGATTTCATACATAGCTAATGTAGTATCATAGATGTTTGTTGGGAATTGATCCGTATCCCATCCTAATAACATATCACCTTGATTTGCATCAACACTACCAAGAACTCCATTAATACGAGCTTGATTTAATTCATGTTGGAATGTATGCATAGCAAGTGTAGCATGGTTTGCTTCGATGTTCATTTTGAATTTATCTGCTAAACCATATTTTCTAAGGAAAGCTAATACAGTAGCTGTATCAGTATCATATTGATGTTTGGTTGGTTCCTTTGGCTTTGGTTCAATTAAGAATTGACCAGTAAATCCGATTTCTTCTGCATAATCAACAGCCATATGTAATAATCTAGCATAGTTGTCAAGCTCTAATGCTGTGTCTGTATTAAGAAGAGTTTCATATCCTTCTCTTCCGCCCCAGAATACATAGTTTTCGCCGCCAAGCTCTTTGGTGATTTCCATAGCTTTTTTAATTTGAGCTGCTGCATAAGCAAATACTGTAGCGTTGCAAGAAGTACCTGCAC
>JAFAEB010000440.1 GCA_023424235.1 Bacillota bacterium | reverse complement strand
ATACGATACTACAGCCGTATTATGGGTATTCTCATCTAATAGTAATATTTTCTTAATATCATAAACATGGATTAATTTCTCTTGAAATTCACTTAAAAAAGTAGTTAACTCATTTATTCTTTGCTCTATATTAGGCCTTAAAGCAGCATTAACTCTATATTGAGCTTCATAATCTTTTATTCTTTTCGTTTCATCCTCAACTCTTTGATTACAAACCTCAATCTCTTTCATAATATGATTTCTATCTTCTTCATATTTTATTAATAATACTTCATCCTCAAGAAGTGGATAGGAATTTGGCAATTTAGCAGCCTCATTAAGGATTCTATTATTACATTCCTTTATGGAATTATTAATATTAGAAATATGATTCATTTCATTCTCAATTTGTGCACTTAATTTTCCAAGCTCTTTATTTTCTTCTAATTGAACATGAACTAATCTCTTTTGTAAAAGGATATTTTCATCTTTATTATGGATTAATTCCTTCTTATCTTTTTCGAATTTATCCAGTTCTTGATCTAGATATTTCTTTTTGTAATATACGTAATACTGTATTCTAAGAAGTTTTTCTTTACTATTTTCACCAATTTGATTGATTTCACTTAGAACTTGAGAATGTCTACTTTTGTTTTCTTTATAATCAAGGTAGTATTTAAGAGCCTCTTTATAATTTAGTTCTTCTCTTAATTTCTCCCTTAAATCCTTTGCAGCCTTTACTTTTTCACTTATATCAAATAAAGATTTTTCAACATCAGAAAATTCTTCTTCCTCTTTTTTAATAATTAGAGCATCAATATATTGTTCTTCGTACTCTAGCTTACTTTTATTAACAAAAATGTCCTCATTTAATGCTTTATGTTCATCCTTTATCAAAAGATGATTTGAATAAATCATTTTATATAAAGAAATATAATCTTTTATAATGAAATCACTTTCTTCTAATACACTTACATAATCTTTAACTCTTAAAATAAACTGTTCAAGTGCCTGAACTTGATTCTTATATTTATCGATATCCTTTTTCTTTTTTGAGAATTCTGTTAATTTCTCTTCGATATCTAGCAAGGCTTTTCCAAGATCTTCATCATAATTACCGGATTTAAGACTGTTTGCTTTCTCGATGATTTCCTCAATTAACAATTTGTCAACTAATTTTCTCGTTGTTTTATAATTTTCCTCAATATAAGTACGAACTCTACCTTCCGATACATTGATTCCACGTATAATATTCCAATGGCTTTCGTAGATACCAAAGGTTGATAGAAACTTCTTATATTCATCGTTCGTTTCAAACATAGTTACTCTTGAGTCTAAGAGATTAAGGTCTTGTAATTGTCTTAGTTTTTTTCTTAGTCCAGAATAGTTAACTTTTTCATTTCCTTCTGTTAGACTAAAATTTTTAATGTCAAAGTCATTATATTTTGAATATGTAATTGCATAATTAAAATATTCTACTTCGCCTTTACCTTCTCCACCTTTTTTCGCACAAAATCCAGCTAATAAATATTTGGCATGATACCTTTGGCTAGCTTCTTTATCTAAAATCCATTCTACCATCGAATGAATCGTTGTATTATTATTACTACCTTTAAATAATTTGGAAACAGGTTGTTTTTTATCCAATTCTTGATTTGGTAGGACTGTTTGCATTAACATCATAAGTAATATACTTTTCCCACCACCATTTACTAAATCGTATAAGGAGTTCTTTCCATTAAAGTTCATCACAAAATCATCATAACGTTGTGTACCATCGTTATAATTAATGTTATTAACACGAACTCGATTTATTCTTGGCATTTAGATACCCCCTATCTCTTTATTTAGTAATTCATGTATATCACTACCCTTTTTCTGAAAGTAAGATCCTGCAAGTGCATAAAAACGGTTGGTAGGATAATACATTTCATTGGACTCGATTACTATATTTTCTTCTTTCAGGAATTGTAAAACTTTTTTAACATAACCATTCTTAGAGCTATTACCTATCCTAGCTCTCCCAAGATCCTCTTGGTCGTTATTTAAAAAAGTTGGTATACTATCCCATATAAGAGCAATATTTTTTAAACTATTAATTTTAATTTCATCTTCTGTAATAGTATCAATATCAGACATAATCTTTTTTAATAGTAAATCTGTTTCACTTATTAATTCAGCTCTTTTTACATATGTTTTATAAGTTGGTGTTGATGAATCGGAATGAAATTGAAGAATAAATACATACATAAGAAAGTATACCATATAAAGCTCAGAATTTGTATTTACCTTTAAACGCTTCCTTAATTCTTCATTGGTATAACCAAATGCTTTATTACTGATACCAGTAGATAAATATAGACCATCTCCAAAATCATCAATTAATTCAAGTTCAAATCCCTCCATTAATTGATGTACAATATCATATACATCACTCTCTTTATTATAGGCTTCATATAAACTTGTATTGTAAATATTACTAACTTCCTCACCTTTTATTAGTTTAGTTGCAATCTTTATAGCAATTTCTAATGCACGATTATTCATTTAATAAATCCTCCTAAACACAATATTGGTGGTCTGAAAGCCTGATTCTAGTATAATTGACTCCTCTGGTATAAAATCAATTTCAAAAGGAATATATACCTTGGTTAGATTCTCATATGAATTTATCATTTCCTCTAAATCGCTTACTTCATCCATACTTATACTCTTCCTATATTTTGATTTGCTACTAAGAGCGATTAGAAATGAAAAATAATCCCCATTATAAAAAATACGATTTGTGAAAACTTTTTCTAAAAACTGATTAAACTCCTTTAATGTTACAATCGGCTGTTCTTTTAGCATATGGTATAGCAGATGTAAATATTTCATGTGATTGCTTGTAATACGCTCAAGTTCTAATAAGTCATCAAATTCGTATTCTTTTATCTCCTCGTCTTTTATTAACTCTATCTCTTCCTCTTCCGTAATCCGATAATTAAGTAGGGAATCAATCCGTTTAAAATCAAAAAACTTATTTTTATTGCTACTTAAAAAAGGATGCATTAGTAAAGATAAGTAATCACCATTATCAAGATTACTTATCTTTTCTACTGCACTCCTATAATCAAAGGTGGATTTTAAGACCTTAATTTTTCTTAACTCTCTTGCTTCATCCACCTTTTTTTTAAGATCAACTACTTCATTTAATAAATCGCCATATTTTTCACTGGCTTTTTTCAACTCATCATTTAAAGCATTGATTTCGAACTTGGTCTCTTCACTATCATTTAAAGATGCCTTCTCTCTTGCATTTTCTATTAATAAAAGATTATTCGTAAAATAATCTTCCTCCTTATCGAACCAATCCATGCTTTCTGAAAAGAACTCCCTGTAAAGTCTGTCCCCTTCTATGGGATTAAAGTGAATAAAACGCAGTATTTCTCGCTTCTTTTGATGAAGTTTTGCCACTTGATTGGTAATTCTTTTAACAACTTCTCTAGCACCTTTAAAGTTCTTACTAGAAACCATCTTCTCAAGTAATACTTGTTGGATACTAATTTTATTTAATTCTTTTATCTCTTTCGTCTCAAGATAAAATTCAATGCCACTATCTGTTATATAATACTTTAAACTACCAAGTAGCGGATCGATTTCGCCTTTTATATAAACTACTCTACTCACATTTTGCTTCTTACTGTGAATATTTTCATAATTATACTCATAAGGTTGTCCACCATTGGTTAGTAAATCAATTACTTCCTCTACTAATTTTGATTTTAAGGTGTTATCAAGATACATAGAATAGGATTTATGAATTAGGGCTTGTAAAAAATCCGAAATCTCATGATAGCTAACACCACGATTCTTAAAATTATTTTCTTCAACCAAAAACCTTAGTGTAGCTAATATAACATAAGCAACATTAAACTTTTGTAACCCTTCATATTGAAAGTCTTTCTTACCGTCACCTATAATTTTAAAGAAGGGATAATATTTTCTTAGGAATTGACTTCTTGCTTCATAATCGTCAATAATCTCTCCAATAAAACTATAATCCTCGTTCATAAATTCCTCCTATGAAAAGCAAAAACGTATTCCCTCCTGAGGTATATACTTTCTACTTTCTAATATTGCTAGAACTTTCCCTTGATATACTGTTTCAAACTCATCCATTATAATATCCTTAACTTGAAGCATATTAACAACGTCGTGATTTTTTCTAATTCCTGATAATTGATTTAAGGAATAGAAATCCACTAATTTTTCATAAAGGTAAGTACAAAGTGAGATATTATAATTAGAATATTTCTTTTTAAAGGTTATATAGATAGAAAATCCGATTGGATCTAGATCCCCAAAATATAAAATTTCATCGGTTTCTTTTATTCCATATCTGCTTGCAATAGAAAATGAATTATTAATCTTTTGACCTTCTCCATATATATACATATCCGCATCGTAATATGTTTCATCCCAAGCCAAGGTATAGAAAGTGTCTTTATTCTCAATAATTATAATCTTTCTAATATCCTTTTCATAAAAACTAGGTTTCGTAAATGAAAAAAATGGTTCTACTGTTGTATAAGCATTTAGTTCATGTAACGTAAGTCCTAATTTATTAAGTACTACGAAAGCAAAGCCGATAAACAACTTATCTTCTTTAGAATTTTTACTTTCTTCTCTTTGTTCGAAGGCTTTTTCATCTTTGAATAATAAATAACCTAATTCGTTAGCTGTAAGTCTTTCTTTCTTTTCTTGTTTAAAATATTCATAGATTATATCTACGATAGGTTTATCCGATACAAATTCACTATATTTTAAACGGTAATATGACATATTAATATGTAAATAGCTATTTAAAGTGTGATTATACAATGTCTCATCGTAATCTTCATAGCCTTTTGGTAAAATCCAGTAATCTGTATAAGATAGGATGTCATCTCTATGTCTACCAATAGGTGAGAGTATATTCATATCTACTAAACGAAGCACCTCATCTTTAAACTCATTATAATAGTTATACCTAATTTCGTTTGCACCTTTAGGAGAATTATCTGCTGCCAATAATATTAGTCGATCTCTAGATACTTTAAATTTGTTACCATTTTTTCGTAGTGAATCAATTCTTCTTTCTAGGTTACTTCGTAAATCCATCATCTCATCCTCTCTTGTATATAATATGCATTCATATTATATCATACCAATTTAGTATCTGCAAAGACCGATGTTATGACAAAATTTCCACTCTCATTAATTTACATAAAAAACTTATTTATTCCTTACTAACACTTTATATATTTCTATATATTAGCCCAAAAAGATAATTCATAGTAACTTTTTTTATTCATTCTATTAATAAATATTTTATATAATATTTATATTGTTTTTATTTTTTATTTTTTATAGGTCTAATTACCTATAATACAAAAAGACTGACTTGCTAGCAGACTCATATGACGCAAAGTGTTGCTTTTATGCGTCACATGTATGCGATAATTTCCTATTCTTTGCGTGAACATACCCACGGAGTGTTTTAATTTCATAGGAAAAAATTTCATAGAAAATTAAAAATACTGATTCTTGTAGGTTATCAACATACAGAATCAGTACTCTCTCTATTTTTTATTATTATCTTAAATTGTTATAGCTAGTTAATTTCATTATATTTCTGTACCTTTATAAAAGCTCTTTGATGACTTTATAATTTGCGTAATAAAAGTATCTCCCTCAATACTTTTTACATCATCATCACAATAAAGTGTTACTTCAATGGAGTTAAAAAATGTAACCAATATAAATAATGATAGAAAAACTACAACTCGTTTCATTTAGTTCCTCCCACTTAGTATATAATGAACTCTTAGCTAAATATCCGTTAAAATATACTACCCTCATCCCAAATTACGAAAAAGATTATTTACATATTATTTTCAATTTAGATTTCGCATAATCAATTATTAACATAAAACTTAATGCCATTAGGGCCATAACAATACAAAAGGCAACTCTGTTCCATCCCAAAAACATAAAAACCAAAATTAACAGTTCTTCAACTAGTAATATTCGTCTTGCCCTACTTTTGTATACTACTTTCTCCAACTCATCAAGTGGTTTGTTCTCATCACCTCTAGGAGCAAAAATAAAAATTATTAAACCTCCAATCAAAGCTAAAACAAGGCAGTTAAAGTTTGTCCAATCAATAAACTTTATTCCCCAAAGCACTGCCCCCATAATACCGATTGAAAGGATATAACATCTCGTTTGAGTCCTAGCATGATAACCACCTGCGTAACTACGCAGTGGAATATATGCAACCATAAATAGAATGCTCTCCCATACCATTCCAAACAGTATACCGATTACTATACTGGAGACAATATTTAAGATCATAATTAATCCTTGTTGCAAACCATATGTAAATAATTCTTTTTCATCTGATTTTACTATTTCATTCCGCTCAAATATATCACCTAACTTTGTGATAATGTTAAATTGAATCAAAACTTACGAAGCTTATTAGCACCTTCTGGTAACTTTGGTTGATGTGCAACAAACATACAAACATAGTTTACATTTAATGCTGTAACAAATAATGCTAAGCAAGCTACTACTTTACTTAAATTAATCAATTGTTTCTTCAAAGCTATATCCTCCTTTCATTACATACTGTTGAACGTATCTTATCATATTTTATGACTTTATGCCCAAACATGTAGAAATTCGTATATATTTATGTAGTAAATTAAAGATATATATTAGATATACAATAAAATAGTAATAATAAATAGATTATCATTTACCCTAATATCAAAGGAACCATTATAATTTTTTATCGATTGCTTAATATTTTTTAATCCCATTCCATGGTTTAACTTATCTGCTTTTGTAGTAATGATTTCATTATTCTCATATTTTAATTGCCCACCGAATGTGTTAATGGATTTAATTATTACTCTCCCTTTACTTAAATACATTTGAAAGTCAATAAAGCGATTATCATCTATTTTTTTCGTAGCAGAAATTGCATTATCAAGAATGTTCCCTAGTATGACTGCAACATCAAAGGAAGTGATGGGTAGTTTTTCCGGTATATCTAGTTTAATATTTACCTTAATATTATCAGGCTCAATTTCATGTAATTTAAAATTTATTATACTATCTATCACCACATTGCCAGACTTAGCATACTCCCTTTTATCACCACAAGAATCGGTTAGCTTTACGATATGCTCACTTAATTGCTCTGTATCACCCTCTTTTATTAATATATTAATGGCTGATAAGTGAATAACCAAATCATGTTTTACAGCACGAATAGCTCTCATCGAAGTTTGCATTAATTCAAGCTGCATATTGTAATACCTATTTTGACTTGATAAATGTGCTTTTTCAATCTTTTCTTCATACATTAAAATAATGTTATCATATAGATAAAAAGTTGAGAAATTGGCTAATAGTAATAATATAATACTTAAAAAAACACTTATTGTACTAATTCCATTTGCCATAAAAATTAAAATCATTAAATAAAGAGATGCTAAAGGCATTACAATAATACACACCCAATAGGATGTGGGTATTATGGTTCCTTTTTTTATGTTTTTATAGTTATTGATTATTAAATAAACAGTATAAGACATAAACCTTATTGCTAATATTCCAAAGATGGAAGAATAATAATTTACAGAGAATACTGGGATATATATGTAACCAGTTAATAATACAACTGCCATTTCAACACCCATTAAAATAAAATATATGGAAAAAGCAGCTAAAATACATTTTTTTATGGATTTACTGTATAATAACCCTAATATAAAAAATAGGATCAAATTACTTACCATCATAACAATGGGTATACTTAACGTTAAATACAATATTGATATTATACAAAAGTATGCTGAATAAAATAACCATTCATGTACTCGGTTTGCTTCCTTTCTATCAAAAAATATTCCTAAAAACTTATATATTATATAAGTTCCATATACGCTTGATAAAAGATATATTATGTCATAGGCTTCAAGTTTCATTTATGGCACGTCCTTTTCTAATTTTAATTGGTATTCTCTCAACTTCTTTCTCTGTGGTTGACTAATCGGTAGTGTAATTTTATTTGACATTATTAATTTGTCATACTGAAATTCAATCACATGATTATAGTTAATTAGATATGATTTATGACAATATATAAAATTAAACTTCTCCACTTGCTTAAAAATATCTTTTAAGGATCCATAAAATATTTCATTTCCATCCATAGTTATCATACGCACTTGTCTATCCATACTTTCAAAATAAATAATTTCACGTACTGGTTTCTTAACAATTCTTCTTCCAATTTTATATTTAAAAACCTGACTTAATTTATCTGATAATTCCATCCCTTTTAATATAACTGATTTAATCTTGTCCTCTTTTAATGGTTTCACCAAAAAGTGCATCGGTCTTACCTCAAATAATTCCATTGCATAGCAATCTTTAGCAGAGATGTAAACGATTTGAATAATGTCATTTTTTAATTCATCCCTGATTTTCTTTCCTACCTCAACGCCAGAAATGAATTTTAACTCAATATCCAAAAAAACTAAATCATAGTATGTTCCTCTTTTCAAATCCCCATAGAGTTCTTCTCCTGAATAGAAAATCTCAACATCAATCATTTCATTCATCTTTTTATTGAAGTTTAAGATTGTATTTTCTATAAACGAACATATTGTACTGTCATCATCACATATAGCAATCCGAAACATATTATGTACACCTCTTTATCTTTCTAGTATTACTTATTTATTGTAGCATATTTGAGTAACTTTTAATATAAAAATTAAATTTAAACATGGTAGGAAGCCCTTTATTCATGATTATAGCTAATTAGCTATTGACATATATAGTATCATGTATAAAATAAATCTAAAATAAAGGAAAAGCTAGGAGTAATTTATGTCGATAAATCTTATAGAAAATCAAGTTTTAAGAAGCATCTATACAGCTATACCATACATAAATATCTTCTTTGATGAAGATATTGAAATTATGTTAACAGATAGAGAAAGGGTATTATACTACCAAGGAAGTAAAGAAATTGACGGAAAAATTAAAGAGGGGCAAGCTGCAGGTAAATTTGTAAAAGAGGCCATGGAAAAAGGCTCGCTTGATATCACCGTAATTCCAGAAGATTTTTTAGGAGTAGCTTTCAAATCCTATATGATACCACTTAAAGATAATGGTATTGTTGTTGGCTCTATCGCAATAGGAAAAAGCTTATCTAAAAAAAATGAGGTAACTACAATAACAAAATCACTAATTGAAGCAATCAAAAATATTGAAGCTAGTATTAACCACATTACGAAAGGAGTTTGTGAATTATCTGCAATGAATAGCGAAATATTAGATGAATCAAAAGAAGCAAATTTATTAGCTTCTAATACCGATAATATCGTAGATTTTATTAAGAGTGTATCATCCCAAACAAATCTATTAGGTCTTAATGCTTCCATTGAGGCTGCTCGGGCTGGTGAATTCGGACGTGGATTTAATGTTGTTGCAGGTGAAATAAGAAAGCTATCTACTTCTTCAAATGAGTCCATTGCGAAAATTGAATCAACGATAAAAAATATTTCAACATCAATTAATAAAATAAATTCTAAACTAAAAAATGCTGACCATGTTTCTGATGTCCAGACCAAATCATTAGAAGATATTAGTTCCTCCATTGATAAGTTAAATCAGACTGCACTATTATTAAGCAAATTAGCTGACGAATTATAAGAACATCTTAATATAAGTAAATACCCCCTTGAAAGTATGTTATGTTTATTTCAATAACTTACTTTTAGGAGGTATTTTTCAATTAGACTTCTTTAACATTAAAATTAACTTTAAAGAAATACTTTCAATCGCTCGATATTATTTTCTTCAAAATCCTTTAAACGAACCATCAATGCAACGATATGCCCTTCTACATCCTTATATTTTCTTATATTTTTAATTGCATCAATCATTCCCATATTGGAACCTATAATTAACATCTCTGCAATATGAGAGCTAGATTTATCGGCTAATGTTTGCAAATTAATCATTAAATAGGTCCTTATTTTTTCAAAAGCTGTTATACCTTTTTCATCATAACCATTTTGATTTAATAATTCCTTTGCTTCCTTATGAATTTCTTCATAACCTCTAACTTGCTTTTCTAAATGTTCTTTAAATTCATGTTCTCTTACAATATCTAATAATTGATTAATGGTATCTACACCCATTTGAGAATTTTGATAAATAAAATTTAACAATTCTGCATTGCCATTCATTTTCTTGTCCATCCTTATCTATTAAATTTATTCCATACTTAGAATGCTCAATTTCTCATAAGCAATTCATAAGTTTATCTATAAGAATCTTATATCTTTTTCGACAAAAACAACCATATTTCGCATTCTGTTTTCAGTATTTTTTGTTACTTTTTTTCATACACACAACCTAAGAAAAAGAATATATTATAGTAGACTTATGAAAGTCAGGAGGTTAAATATATGGATAATAACTATAAAGGAATTCCTTATACAGAAGGTGAATACAATGAAGCTGCTAATGAAGCTGAAATGGATGAAAGCGTACTTCAAAAATTAAATGAATTAGGTTATGGTAAAGTTGAATATGCAGAAGGCGATTGTTGTGAAATTACAAAACGTATCGACTTTGGAAAATGCGAAGATTATAAAGAAGTTTGCGCATCTGTTGATATGTTAGACAGCCAAACCAGATTACTAAGGGTTTTTCTAGATATCCACAATGTATGTAAGAATCGGTTTCTAGCTATTAGCGTTATTTTAGTAAATCCTAAAAATAACTTAATAATAAGCCAAAAAGGTAAAATTGTGTTCACAGGTTCCTCTCCTCATACTTGTAAAGCATTAGCAAAAGAATTCTGTTTCACATTACCTGGAAACTTATGCGATGATACGAATCCTATCGATGTCAAAGTGGTTTCTAACTATATTTATACAAATCCTTTTGGTACCTTACCTTGCAAGGATAAACATTGCTAATTTGATATTGATTTAAAACCTATGTAATTACTTTAATATAGTTTGATCATTTACATCCTTCTTAGTTATTTACACTAAGAAGGATATTAGAATTAATATAAATTGATACATAAAAAAGACCCTTTTTAGGGTCTTTTTATATTGCTTATTTTTAGGGGTAGCATCATCTATCTATTGAACAAAGATTAGTAGGTAAATAATTGTGACCAATAATTCACACCTGAAGCACTTTGATAATATCCTACACCAATTTTAGTAAACTTAGCATTTAATATATTTGCTCTATGACCAGCACTATTCATCCAACCATTCATAACTTCTTGTGGAGATTTTTGACCATATGCTATATTCTCACCAGCACCATTATAACTTACGTTATACTCTTTTAATACAGTACCAAAGCTACTTCCATTAGGTCTAGTATGTGAAAAAGATGTAACGATTTCTTGTGCTCTCTTGTTTGCAGCTTTTCCTAAATTAGTATCCACTGTAACAGGATTTAAACCTGCTTTTGCTCTTTCTTCATTTACAAGTTTAACTACTTGTTCAATATAGGATAAATTTTGGTTATTCGTTGTTGTCTCAGCTGGTTTTGTAGTTGACTCAGCTGGTTTTGTTACTTTATCAGCTGGTTTTGTTGTTGTAGTATTTGTATTTGTATTGTTCTTCTTATCTGTATTCGTATTTGTTGCAGCGTTTTTGCTTGTCTCAGTTGGTTTTGTTACTTTATCAGCTGGTTTTGTTGTTGTAGTATTTGTGTTCGTATTACTCTTCTTATCTGTATTCGTATTGACTACGGGTTTTTTGGCTTCTTCAACTTTTGTTGTTCCTTCATTTTTTTGCTTGTTATCAGTGCTTGTATTATCATTTGTATTAACAGTTACTTTACCATTTGTTAATTTAGAGATATCTATATTACAATCTTCTAGGAATGCTAAATCACTTGGGTTATTTATATCAAATACTTTTCCATTGCTTTGTAATTTGCTTAATAATTCATTAATATTAATATCGCAATTTGCTAGATTTATTTGCTGAACAATTGCTTGATTACCATTTCCTACTTGAATCTTAACTGTATTAATATCTTTAGCACTTACTCTTGGAGCAACTGCACTTACTGTTATAGTTATAATTGATAACATTAAAAATAATTTTCTCATATTTACCTCCTAATGATAAATGAGTTATTAAATATTTGTTACGTTTATGTTACAAATATGTTACACTTATATAATAACAGAAGTGAGAAACAAAATACATAGGGAACAATTGGGAACTACTATTTAATAAGCTTCTTATGAAATCTCTGACTACATGTCCCTATCCCCTACTTTAAATAAAAAACTACTCCATCTTAAAGTAATGATATTATTTTCTCTTACCTTTTGTGGAGTAGTTCTATTTATATATAATATACCTTTTCCCTCAACTTATAAAAACTTACTTTATAATTGACAAACCTTATGTGGATTTAATATATTTTTCGGATCAAAAGCTTTTTTAATCCCACGCATGATTTCGACCGTTGCTGGATCCATAGATTCAAGCAAATATGATTTCTTAGCATATCCGATTCCATGTTCACCAGATACTTGACCACGTAAGTCTCTCGCTTTACCATATATTTTATCCATAGCTTCTGTCATTCTTTTTTCCCATTCTTCTTCACTTAAATCATCTTTTAATATATAAGCATGAAGATTACCATCGCCTGCATGACCAAAGCTTTTGATACGTACATTAACTTCTTTATATAAATTGTGAATGTATTCAACCATTTCATTTACAGAACTTCTTGGTACTACAACGTCAACTTCATCCATATAAGTTGTAGAACCTTTAATTGCTTCAAGGAATGCTCCTCTCGCTTTCCAGATTGACTCTTCTCTTTCATTGGTATCTGAAATTAAGATATCAATGGCACCTTGCTCTAAACATATTTTAGCAACACCCTCATATGCTTTTTCAATTTCTTCTGTACTGTTACCATCAAACTTAAGTAAAAGATAAGCATCTGATGTATTATCTGGGAACTTCTTTCCTAGGTATTTTTCAGCATCCATAATTACTTCTCTTTGCATAAACTCAATAGCAGTCGGTATGGATTTTGATTTAATAATTAAAGGTACTGTACCAATTGCTTGTTCTAAAGTTGGAAATGGAATGAGTAAGCTGATCGTTTTTTGAGGTAGTGGTAATAGCTTTAAAATTGCTTTTGTAATAATACCAAGTGTTCCTTCAGAACCTACCATTAAATCCTTCATTGCATATCCTGTACTATTTTTAACTACTTTACCACCAAACTCTACTACCGTACCATCTGGTAATACAACCTCAAGACCACGTACATAATCTCTTGTAACACCATACTTAACAGCTCTCATACCACCTGCATTCGTACTAATATTTCCACCGATGGTAGCAGATTTTTCACCTGGATCTGGAGGATAAAAGAGATTTCTCTCTTGCACATATTGAGATAACTCCATTAATAATACACCAGGCTCTACTGTAATGGTTAAATTATCTTCATCTAGCTCTAATACATGATTCATAAGTGTTGTATCAATCATAATTCCATGTTCCATCGCTACAGAAGAACCAACAAGACCTGTACCAGAGCCTCTAGGGGTAACAGGTATGTTATTTTCATATGCATATTTCATTATCATGGAAGCTTCCTTCGTAGAAAGTATTTTAACAACTACATCTGGATAGCTTTCTGTACCACTTAATTCGTCATGGCTATAGTCTTCATTTATAAAT
>JAFAEB010000401.1 GCA_023424235.1 Bacillota bacterium | reverse complement strand
TATGGCAGCTTATTATCGTTATAATTTACGAAAGTCCAAGGATGATAATACGATTGAAGAAGAGATAAGGTTGGTAGATAGCTATATTCATATCATTAATGTTAGATTTTCAGGTGATATTACTTTTATGAAGGATATTGATGAACGCTTACTAGATACTAAGGTTCCTAGTATGATATTACAACCATTAGTAGAAAATGCTGTTAAATATGGTGTTCGTGGTATCAGTTGGCCTGGAATGATAGAAATATCCATCTACAAGAAAGAGGAATCAATCGTAATTAGTGTATGGGATAATGGTAAGGGGATGAAACAAGAAATAATAAATGAGGTTTTGAACAAACATGCAATAACGAAAGAATTAGGGCAACAAGAGGATTCGAATGGGATTGGTTTAGTTAATGTAATCGAACGTATAGAACTTTATTTTATGCAGGAAGGTTTAGTCCAGATTTGTAGTGATGGAGAGAATAAAGGAACAGAAATTCTTATCCAGATACCAATTGTAAAAGGAGAAGAAGAGAATGTATAGAATACTTATCGTTGATGATGAAGGAATTGTAATTGATTCTTTACGTTTTATGATTGAAAAACATTTTAAAAATACATGTGAAATAGAAACAGCAAAAACAGGCAGAGCAGCAATCGAAATTGTAGAATACTATAAACCTGATATTGTATTTATGGATATCTCAATGCCTGGAATTAATGGAATTGATGCTATTAAGGAAATTAGCAAAAATCATCCGAATATTCTGTTTGTTATCTTATCTGCCTATGATAAATTTATGTATGCAAAAGAAGCAATAAATTTACGAGTTGTGGAATATTTAGTAAAGCCTATTAATGCAACTACAGTAACGACAACGATTGAAAAGGCAATCGTAATGATTGAAAGTAAGCGAAAGAAACGTAGTCATGATTTAAAAGTTCAAGAGAAGTTAGAAACAGTTATCCCAATTCTTGAAAGTGGTTTAATATATACAATTTTATTTCAGAGAAAAGGAAAGGATGAAATAGATAATTATAAAAATTTATTAGATATAACCACAGACTATGGGTATATGATGGTATTTGAATTTGGTGAATCCTTAAATGGGAATCTCTTAACCAATCCCGTTGGTTCTAGTGTTCGAACTCAATTAAACTATGAAAAATTACGTGAACTAATTAAGGAGAACTTTGCTTGTATTATTGGTTCTGTTATGTTAAATCGTATTGCAGTATTGATTGAACATAAAGAAGAGAAGGTTGAATACGAGGAACGCAATCAAATCGTGGAGAAAACAAGAAATCTTGTAATTAATATACGTAGAAATATGGAGCTATATTGTCGGGTTGGTATTGGATCTGTTATGAGGATTCATTCTTCTACTCAATCTTATGATGAAGCCATGAAAGCCTTATTAAATACCAATAGTAGCGTAATTCATTATGATGATTTACAACTTACAAATAAAAACCAGGCAGATTATCCAATTAAAATAGAAAATGCACTAATGGAAGCGATACAAAATGGTGAAATACATAATAGTGAAAGAGAAGCTAGGTGCTTTTTTGATTGGATAAAAGCTTATTTTAATGAGCAGAACGGTATAGTTAAGCTTAAGGTACTAGAAATGATCCTTGCTGCTGAGCAAAGAGCTTATTTGTCTGGTACACTACCTTACCAATTTTCAGAACGCCAAGAATATTTGGAAATGATGAATAAAATTAATAATGAAGAAGAATTACAAGATTGGTTTATAGAAACAATTATTAAAGTTGCAAGTAAGATTCATGAGAGACAAATAGGACAAACAAGTACTGTAATTAAGGATGCTGTGGAGTATATTAAGAAAAATTATGGTAAGGATTTAAGCTTAGAAGGAATATCACAGAAATTTAACATAAGTTCATATTATTTCAGTCGATTATTCAAAGAAGAAACGGGTGAAAAGTTTATCGAATATTTGACAGGTATAAGACTTCTGCAGGCAAAATATCTTCTGAAGAATACAGATAAAAGTATGAAAGAAATTTGCCTTGATGTTGGATATTTAGATCCTAATTACTTTAGTAGAATTTTCAAGAAAAATATAGGGCTTACACCTTCAGAATATAGAGAAGGAGATTCGTTGCATGATTAAGAGAGTAAGGAAGCTATTGTTAGTATATGCTGTAGTCCTCTTAATGTTATGTGGATGTAACCTTGAGAGTAATGGTGTTGTTAATGATACCGACGACACAGAGGAAAAAATCCAAATAGGGGTCAGTTTTGAGTCTTTCGTAATAGAGAGGTGGCTTAGAGAACGAGATATTTTTATTTCGAAAGCATCCGAACTAGGTGCTGAAGTTAATGTTCAGATTGCAAATGGTAACTTAGAAGAGCAAATTTCTCAGATTGAATATTTTATTGAGAAAAAGGTTGATGTTATAGTTATAGTAGCTGCTGACAGTGATGGACTAACTGAAGTTGTAGATAAAGCAAAAAAAGAAGGCATTAAAGTTGTAGCTTATGATAGATTAATAAATAATGCAGATATTGATCTATATATTTCCTTTGATAATGTTGAGGTTGGGCGACTTATGACAGAGGAAATGATAAGTGAGATAGGGGATAGTGGTAAGATTTTAATTATTATGGGGCCACACTCAGACAATAATGTTTCACTGGTAATGGATGGTATTCAGTCTGCATTAAGAAAAACGAATATTATAGTTGATAAAATTGTTCATGCAGAGGGATGGCAAGGGGAGATTGCTTATGATGAAGTAAATAAGTACATAAGTAGTGGTAAGGTTCCTTTGGGGATTATATGCGGTAACGATACTCTAGCAGGAAATGCAGTAAGAGCCCTTTCTGAGAATCGTCTTGTAGGAACCGTTTATGTTACAGGGCAAGATGCAGATCTAGATGCTTGTCAGAGAATTGTTGAGGGAACACAGGATATGACTGTATATAAG
>JAFAEB010000378.1 GCA_023424235.1 Bacillota bacterium | reverse complement strand
ATTATATACTATATTACCTAAATATGAAAGATTTAGTTGGGTTATTTATAGTATATCAATCGTCAAAATTCTATTTTTAAAGAAAGTCAGGGACCTTAACAAAAAAAGAGTCTAGCTAAGTAGACTCTCGTGCTTAAAGCGTCGTATTTATGGGGCAAATACCTTTCCTTTTAGTATGCATCCTAAACAAGAAGGCTTTTTCTATTCTTTATGCAAAATCGGATAATAAACGTTTTTCACCAGTTATTTCTTGTATTGGTTTTATATTTTGAGTTACCTCAAGGACTCCTAAATATTCTTTCTTTTCATTTCTAACTGCAAAGTAGCGAATTAAAACAAAACGTTCGCCCATTCTTATCCAGAAATCTTCATGGTCTTTTACATTATTTTTGAAATCCTCAACAATTTTTTCAACGATATGAACACTTTGAGGTGGGTGACAATTTGAAACATTCCTTCCAATAACAGACTTAGTTCTAGGAAAGATTCTTTCTTTACTTTCAGAAAAAAACTTAACCTTATCTTCTTTATCTACAAATGTAATATCAAAAGGTAATGCATTAAACACATTCACTAACTCATCTATCTTAAATATCCCTGTTGGTAAGGTAATTACTCCCTCCAATTTATTCTCAAGTATCTCTTCTTTTAACTCTTTTTTGTATTCTTCTTTTGGATTCCATACAGGTATATAGTCAATCATAAAACCAATTTCTTTACTGTCAAGGGCTATCTTTTTCCATTCATCTTGAGTTAGAGTATCAAGTAACATTGGCAATAATATATTTTCCTCTTTAAAAATCATCTCTTTCACTTTATTAAGTAAGGATTTTAAGGATTCTATTACTTTATCATCATGTTCTTCATTGAGGTTAAGCAAACGCTTTACTTCTTTTAATTCTTGTCGAATTTCATCATCCACCCCCCACATAACCTTTGGAGGTGCAGTAATTCCATATTGCTCCATAAATGGGAAGAAGATATTTTCCTTTTTTAGATAATGAAGTTCAATTTTACTTAAACTCTGAAGTCCACTAAGTAACTTTTCTCGATTCATTTTGTTATTTATATTTAGATATGGGCTTATTTCTACTTCTATGATATCTTCAATTACTCTATTTTCTTTCTTTAGTATATATGCAGGATGTCCAGGAACCTCAGATTCATCTTTTGGCTTATGAATCTCTTCAATGGAGCCTTTAAAAACAGAGGCATGTACGTCACATAAGCTTTGTACCTCACGTATGGATATCCCTTCTAGAATTAACGCTTGCTCTGCTTCTGATATCTCCATTGCAGATACACCAGTAAAAGCACTCTCAAACTTTGCCTTAACTTCATCAACACTTTTTCCTTCATGTAACTCTCTAATAATATCCTTTAAAACTTGTTTTCGATACTCTCTGTTATTAATTGATTCACTCATTAATGACTCCTTTCTAATCTAAAACCTTCTTCGATTAATCTCTTTTCTATTGTATCCATACGAATCTCTTTTATTGCACTACCTTTACTTAAGGTCATAAATCTTCCCATTGTATTTAACATCCCAGGTTTTGTTATATCAGTAAATCCAAGTTCTTTTAATATATCTATTAATATGGGATATTCACTGCAAATTTTATATACAGAGTCCTCTAAATGTATTACCTTTTCCATATAACCTCCAATACGAAATGTAATTGCTAGAAGCACTTAACTTGTAATATTTTAAGTAATATAAAGCATCTTCTTATGTTTATTATATATACCTTTAAAGATAGATTCTGTGATTCAAATCAAACTTTTATATCTTTCTAGAATAATTTCCTTTTTCTATAAACCTGATTGTATACTTAACTCTGATTCTTTTAATATGAGTATATTTTTATTTCCTACACTCCTTATAACCCCTTCACTTTCGAGACTTCCAAGTTTTCTACTTAATGTTTCCCTCGCAATTCCTAGGTAATTGGCAATCCCTTCTCTACTAAGTGGTAAGGTAATTATTATTCCATCAGGCACCTTTTTACCATAAGCTCTACTATAGTCTAATAGCAGTTCAGCTACTCTAGCATCAACACTTCTTACACCCATACTCTTTATTGTAGACTCAAGTTGACCCATGCGATTTCCCAATTCCTCTATAATTTTTATAGCAATATCAGGATAATTATATAAAAGTTCTTTAAATTGCTCCTTCATAAGCATACAAACCTTAACATCCTTTAATACTTCTACAGAATAAGAGGCTGTTTCATTCGTCAATAGATATTTTTCACCAAAAAAATCACCTTCTAAAAAAACATATAATATTTGCTCTCTACCCTCTGCTGTGTATTTTACAGCTTTTGCACTTCCCTCGTTTATAATTATAATAGAGTCTATCTTGTCACCAGTATGAAAGATAAAATCACCTTTCTTGTAATCTTTATGTTTTATTAATCTTGCTATTTTAAGTAAATCTTCTTTATCTAAAGATGAAAATATGGGAACTTTGTGTATACAAAGCCTATTATGGCAATGGTTACATCCTTTATCACTACTCATAAATACCTCCTACTAGATTTTCATTTGTGTAATTACTAATAAATTCCATAATAATTATCTCATAGGCTTATAGAAATTACAATAAGTAGCAGTAATATTGGGGCCAATTAACTGCTTCTGATATTACTAATTCTAATTAAATGCCCCAAAACAGTGAAAGCTAACTCTCACTTATTTTGGGACAAAAGATATTATGATAGCAGTTTCATTGTCTCTGCACCAAACTCAACTAATGCATCCTCTTCCTGTAAATCAGGCACCCATAGGGATAAATGACCTTCATTGATTACTTCGAATCCACAACTCTTAAGTTCTTCACTTAATTGCTTTACTGCTTCTCCACTCCATCCATAACTTCCAAATGCTAAAGCCTTTTTATTCTTAAACTTTAACCCTTTCACCATTTCTAATAAACCACCTAAGGAATGTAAGTATCCATTGTTTATGGTAGGAGAACCCATAAAAATTGCCTTTGACTTAAATATCTCTGTAACGATATCATTTTTATCGTCTTTGGCTGAGTTCATTAGTTTAACAGTTACCTCTTTATCAACTTTTTGTATGCCTCTTGCAATCGCTTCTGCCATTTTTCTAGTAGCATTCCACATGGTATCATAAATAATTGTTATTTGATTTTCACTGTAATTACCTGCCCATTCCAGATACTTTGTTATGATTTGAGCAGGCTCGTCCTTCCATATAACACCATGGCTGGTGCAAATCATATCAACTGGAAGATTAAAGGATAGGACTTCTTTAATCTTACGAATAACCAATGGACTAAATGGTGTTAGGATATTAGCATAATATTTCATTGCTTCTTTATATAATTCACCATTATCCACTAGATCATTGTATAGGCTTTCTGTAGCATAATGTTGACCAAAGGCATCATTGCTAAACAATATATTTTCACCAGTCATATAAGTAAACATACTGTCCGGCCAATGTAGCATAGGAGCTTCAACAAATATTAATTTATTGTCATCTCCGATTTCTAGAGTGTCACCAGTTTTTACCGTTACAAAGTTCCAATCTTCATGATAATGTCCCTTTAGAATTTGTGCTCCTTTGGCAGTACAATAAACTGGAGTATTCGGTATTTCCCTTAAAAGCTCTGGTAAGGCACCGCTGTGGTCAATTTCCCCGTGATTGGCAACAATATAATCGATTTCACTAAGATCAATTTCTTCTTTTAATCTCTTTACGAATTCTTTATCATATGGTTGCCACACTGTATCAATAAGCACTGTTTTTTTATCTCTTACTAAATAAGAATTGTATGACGAACCTTTTGTGGTAGAATATTCATTTCCATGAAATTCTTTTAACTCCCAGTCTACTTTACCTACCCATGTAACCTTATCCGTTAACTTCTTTCCCATTCGTTTTTCCTCCTTGTACTTTCTAAATCTTTATTTGATGTCCTTATCATATCACTTACCTTTACACAAAACTATGATACAGATCACAGTTTTATAATATCCTTCTTTCATTAAAATATACAAATAAAACCTATATAGATAAATATCTCCAAAGGTGTGGATTACACTTACCTTTCTATTAACAGTAACTATACTAAATTAGCTAAAGAAAAAACGATTGAAAAACGAACTTATCTCTTCGTTTTTCAATCGTTTTTTCTTTGTCCTGTTATAAATCGTAAAGCTTAATCTAAATGAAATACATTTTGTAAATCAACTGCTACAGGGCTATTATCTGGATTGGTTTCCATAATATCTGCCATAAAATCCCACCACTTTCTATTAATGGCAGTGTCCGCACCTTTTGCCCATAACTCTTCGTCCTCAATTTCAATGTAACCAAATAAGACATTACTTTCTTTATCTAGAAATATAGTATAATTCTTTCCGCCATGCTCATGGATCATGTCTGCCATTTCAGGCCATAATTCATTATGTCTTTTTTCATATTCTGCTGCCATTCCGTCATAAATCTTCATTTTAAATCCTTTAATCATACCTAGTCCACCTTTCAAATACAATTTACTTCCACATATTTATTATATAATAATATTTATATATTATCTTACTAAAAAATACAATTCAATTTAGATAACATAAATCTAGCGGAACTATTCAGTTCCGCTAGGTATATAAGTCATTTATTTATTATTGTGGTTGTTTTCCGATATAAGCTAATATACCACCATCTACATAAAGAATGTGACCATTTACAAAGTTAGAAGCTTCAGATGATAGGAATACTGCTGGTCCTACTAAATCTTCAGTTTTACCCCATCTAGCAGCTGGAGTTTTTGCAATAATGAATTCATTGAATGGATGTCCAGGTGTTCTGATAGGAGCTGTTTGTGGAGTTTCAATGTAACCTGGTCCTAAACCGTTACATTGAATATTGAATTCACCGTATTCAGAAGCAATGTTCTTTGTAAGCATTTTAAGACCACCTTTAGCAGCTGCATAAGCAGATACTGTTTCACGTCCTAATTCACTCATCATAGAACAAATGTTAATGATTTTTCCATGACCTTTTTTAATCATGCTTGGAATAACAGCTTTTGCCATGATAAATGGTGCATTTAAGTCTACATCAATAACTTGTCTAAAATCTGCAGCTGACATTTCAACCATTGGTATACGTTTGATGATTCCAGCGTTGTTAACTAAAATATCAACAACTCCAACTTCTTCTTCAATTTGTTTTACCATAGCCATAACTTGTTCTTCATTTGTTACGTCACAAACATAACCATGAACATCAAATCCTGCTTCTTTATAAGCCGCTACACCTTTATCTACAAATTCTTGATTAATATCATTAAAACAGATTGTTGCTCCAGCCTCTGCTAAACCAGATGCGATTGCAAAACCAATACCGTAAGAAGCACCTGTTACAAGTGCAATTTTTCCATTTAGAGAAAAAGTATTTAGTATACTCATTTTTTTGTCCTCCATAAATTAATATTTATTATTCGTTTTTAAATTATCTAATGTCCTTCATAGCTGCTGGATCCATATCATCAAAGGCTTGATTTTCACCAACCATACCCCAGATGAAAGTATAAGCCTGTGTACCAGAACCAGAGTGAATTGACCAGCTTGGAGAAATAACAGCTTCTTCATTTCTCATTACAATATGTCTAGTTTCAGTAGGTTCACCCATGTAGTGGAATACTAAAGCATCTTCTGGCATATCAAAGTATAGATATACTTCCATTCTTCTATCATGTGTATGGCATGGCATTGTATTCCATACGCTACCTGGTTTAAGTGTAGTCATACCCATTACTAATTGGCAGCTTTCTACTTGACCTGGAAGAATATATTTGCAAATTGTTCTGTGGTTAGAAGTTTCAAGAGAACCTAACTCAACATTTTGGCAATTTTCTGGTTTAATGTATACCGTTGGGTAAGTTTTGTGTGCTGGTGCACTATTGTAATAGAATTTTGCAGGATTTTCTTTGTCTTCACTAGCAAAAACGATATCCTTAGATCCCATACCAATGTATAAACCATCTTTTCTTTCTAATTCATATACAGTGCCATCTACCGTTACAGTACCTTTGCCACCGATATTAATAATACCCATTTCTCTTCTTTCAAGGAAGTAAGCTGCTCTTATTTCCTCTCCAGCTGTTAATGTTAAGGGTTTAATTGGAGTTGCAGCACCTGTAATTATTCTGTCAATGTGACTGTATACTGCAGTAATTTGGTCTTCTACAAATAAATTTTGAATTAAAAACTCTTCTCTTAATCTTTCGGTATCATAATGTTTTACATCCTTTGGGGATGAGGCTGTTCTGATTTCCATGTTCATCTTCCTTTCTTATTAAGAATATTTAGTTTATGTTAAAGTTAATATAGTTATCACTTTGTAACCTTATTATAACATACTAATATTTCTGTTTCTTGTGATTTATAATACTAAAACTTGAATATATTGAACTTTTTTGCTATAATGAGCATAATTCATAAAAATACTACTTGGAAAGGAGTAGAAGGATGAATAAATGCAATTCTTGTAAAGAAGCGGTTGAAACGAGTGTAGCAAAAAAATACTTTGCTATTGCACATCTATATAATGAAGAGAAAACCATGAATATGCATATCCATGATTGCCATGAGATATATTTCTCGATTTCAGGTGGCAAGCAATTTTTAATCGATAATAAATTTTACACCATAAAACCAGGTGATGTTTTCTTTATTAATCAATATGAAAGTCATTATCTTTCACAAGTAGATGACATTCACGAACGTATTGTAATATCAATCCACCCTGATTTATTAAATAGACTCTCAACAAAAGAAACGGATTTAACCCATTGTTTTACCTATCGTAAGAATGGATTTACCCATCGAATGTCTCTTGATAAAGAAGCACAACAACGTTTCCTTTATTATATCCATAAGATTTCTACTGCTTCCGGATATGGTAAGGATATTTTAGAATTAACTGCTTTTACTGAACTGTTGGTATTACTAAATCGTTTATTTTACAACAGATGCCAATCCGATGCCCTAGATACAAGTTATCAATACAATAAGCAAGTTGATGAAATATTAGATTATATGAATCAAAATATACATCACCCAATAACGATTGAACATCTAGCCAAGCAATTCTTCTTAAGTGAATCCTATATTTGTCGTATCTTTAAGCAGGCAACTGGAACGACGATTAACAAATATCTAACTGCTAGAAGGCTTACAATCGCTAAATCCTTACTTGCAGAAGGAATGAATGTAAATGAAGTTTGTGAGCGCTGTGGCTTTAACGATTATAGTAACTTTTTAAAAGCTTTTTCAAAAGCAGTTGGTATCTCACCTAAAAAGTATGCCCAATACAGTGTAAAATAAATACAAAAAAGGCTGTTATTATAAGATTTATCTTTTAACCTTATAGCAACAGCCTAATTAATATTATTTCATTGTTATTACTTCATTTTTTCTCTTAATACCATTTGAAGAATTCCGCCATGTTTGTAATAATCTACATCTACCACTGAATCAAAACGTACCATAGCCTTAAACTCCTTGCTACTTCCATCTAAGCAACTTGCAGTTACTCTTATAATATCCCTTGGCTTCACATTCTCATCAATATGAACGGTATAGTATTCATCACCAGTTAAGCCTATGGAATCTGCATTTTCACCTTCTAAGTATTGAAGAGGTAAAATACCCATCATTACTAAATTAGAACGGTGAATTCTTTCATAACTTTCAGCAATTACAGTCTTAACCCCTAATAAACTTGGCCCTTTGGCTGCCCAGTCTCTTGATGATCCCATACCATAATCTTTTCCAGCAAGAACTACAAGTCCCACACTATCTTCTTTATACTTCATACAAGCATCATAAATAGGCATTACTTCACCTGTTGGAAGATAAGTGGTAAAACCGCCTTCTGTTCCTTTCGCCATCTGGTTGCGAATTCTTATATTTGCAAAAGTTCCACGCATCATAACTTCATGATTACCACGTCTTGAACCATAGGTATTGAAATCTTCATAGCTTACACCATGTTCTAGTAAATATCTTCCGGCAGGTGTTTGCTTTCCAATGGCACCAGCTGGTGAAATATGATCTGTTGTTATGGAATCTTTAAATTTACATATTACTCTCATATCTGATAAAGGCTTAATCTCACCGGCATCTTTCGATAAATTCGTAAAGAAGGTAGGATTTTGAATATAAGTTGAAGAAGAGTCAAATTGGTATAGTGGACTGTTTACAACATTAATGTCATTCCATTTTTCATTATCTTCATATACCTTGCTGTATTCTTTAAGGAATAGTTCTGGTTTTACATTCCCTCTTACCACTTCATCAATTTCTTTTGTGCTTGGCCAAATATCCTTTAGATATACTTCCTTACCATCATGTCCGATACCTAGTGGTTCATTATCCATATCTATATCAACAGTTCCTGATAAGGCATATGCAATAACTAGCATAGGAGATGCTAAGTAATTTGCCTTCACTAAAGCATGTATACGACCTTCAAAATTACGATTACCAGATAAAACTGAGGACACTAACATATCATTTTTTGTAATCGCTTCTTCTATCTCAGGAAGTAGTGGACCAGAATTTCCAATACAAGTTGCACATCCATAGCCTACTACATGAAAACCAAGAGCTTCTAAATCTCCTAATAAACCTGCATTCTTTAAGTATCCAGTTACAACCTTAGATCCTGGTGCAAGGGAGGTTTTAACATGACATGGAACCTTAAGTCCCTTTTCAACCGCCTTTTTCGCGAGTAACCCTGCTCCTAACATAACATATGGATTCGAAGTATTCGTGCAAGATGTTATGGATGCTATCACCACAGAACCAGTTTTTAATACGCTGCTTCTGCCATCTTCTAATTCAATTTTTACTTCCTTTTCTAATACTTCTTCCTTAAGACCATGTCCTGCATTACCAATTGGGGTAATTAAAGAACTTCGAAACGCCTTCTTCATTTCACGAAGTGGAATGAGATCTTGAGGACGTTTTGGTCCTGATAGTGAACTATCAATGGTACTTAAATCTAATTCAATAACATGGGAATAGCTTGGTTCGATTACATCATTATGATAAAACATGTTATTGGCTAATAAATATGTTTTTACAAGTTCAATATGTTCATCATCTCTAGCCGTTAATTTTAGATAATCAAGTGTTTCATCATCTACTGGGAAGAAGCCACAGGTAGCACCGTATTCTGGAGCCATATTAGCTATGGTTGCTCTATCTGCTAAAGGCAAGCTCTTAACACCACTACCAAAATATTCAACAAATTTATCAACTACACCGTATTTACGTAATAATTCGGTTACCTTTAAGGCTAAGTCGGTAGCTGTAGCACCCGGCTTTAACTTACCAACAAGTCGCACTCCGATAACTTCAGGTATTGGAAAATAGGATGCTTGCCCAAGCATACCAGCTTCTGCTTCAATACCACCAACACCCCAACCAAGAACGCCTAGTCCATTAATCATAGTTGTGTGAGAATCAGTTCCAACTAAGGTATCTGGGTAAACAAAGGTTTTACCCTCTGCTTCTTTTGTACTAACAACCTGTGCTAAATACTCAAGATTCACTTGATGTACAATACCGGTTGCAGGTGGTACAACATTAAAATTATCAAACACACCTTTTGCCCAGCTAAGGAATTGATATCGTTCCATATTACGTTCAAATTCTTTATTCATATTTTCAGTTAATGAAGAACAATCACCATAAGAATCAACTTGTACTGAATGGTCAATTACAAGATCTACATTAACATCAGGGTTAATTTTATTTATAAACTCTCTTAATTTATTCTCATCAAGTTCTTTACCTTCATTTGCCATTGCAGCACGCATAGATGCAAGATCCACAACTGCTGGAACTCCAGTAAAGTCTTGCAAAATTACTCGTGATGGTTTAAATGGAACTTCTAAATCCTCATCTTTATTCTTATGAAGATTCACAAGATCAAGGATATGCTTTTCTGTAATCCCTCTATTATCACATTGTCTTAAAACACCTTCTAATAATATTCTAATAGAAAAAGGGAGTTGATTAATATCGTACCCTTCCTCCCTTAAGGAATCAATGCTATAATAATAATACTTTTTGCCATGTAACTGAAATTCTCTAAGAGATTTTTCTTTTAAGCCTTTACTCATAATTACCTCCGCATCTAAATCACACATTCTTTACCACATACACTTATTTAATTTATTGCACTAAAGTGCCAAGTTAAAAAATAAGTTATCCAATGATGGATAACCACTCTTTATGACCTTTAGCTTTAATATACTAAGATTTTTATTATATGATTATAACAAAGGGGGCTTGTGAAATCAAGTCCCCTTTTCTATCCAAATCATATTAAACTATTAACTGATCCGTTAAAAATTAATCTTATCAAGAATTCCTGATAAATAAGCTATCACAACTCCATAATTAGACATTGCTACACCC
>JAFAEB010000291.1 GCA_023424235.1 Bacillota bacterium | reverse complement strand
GTCAATAATTTGAGCGTACATATGATTATTACTTCTAAACACAGCTAAACGTGGTCTTTCAGGAGTTCCGGTGAAACGATTACGTAATTTTCTATGTTTATTGATACGAACTTTAGATCTTGATTCTTTACTAACCATTGTATTTCACCTCCAATTATTTCTTACCAGTCTTACCAACTTTACGTCTAATAACTTCATCAGAATACTTAATACCTTTACCTTTGTATGGTTCAGGTCTTCTCTTATCTCTGATTTCAGCAGCGTATTGGCCTACTTTTTCTTTATCTATACCAGATACAGTAATTTTATTTTGTCCTTCTAATGTTGATTCAACACCTTCTGGATCAACCATTACTACTGGATGGGAATAACCTAATGTAAGAGTTAATTCTTTACCAGATTTTGCAGCTCTGTAACCAACACCGTTGATTTCAAGAACTTTTTTATAACCTTCAGTAACACCAACAACCATATTGTTGATAAGTGTTCTAGTAAGACCATGTAAAGCTTTCATTTTCTTAAGGTCACTTGGTCTTGTTACAACGATTTCAGAACCTTCAAGTGCAATATTCATTTCTGAAGGTAATACTCTCTCTAAAGTTCCTTTAGGACCTTTAACAGTAACTTTGTTATTTTCTGCTATATCTACAGTAACACCTGCTGGTATAGCGATAGGCATTCTTCCTATACGTGACATGCCCGCACCTCCTATTTTATTTAAAGATGAAATAGTAACATTCACTAGCCCAACAATTAGCTTACGCTAAATTGTTGGCCGGAAATATAATTCCTACCAGATGAATGCTAATACTTCTCCACCTACGTTTTGTTTTCTTGCTTCTTTATCTGTAATAACGCCTTTGTTTGTAGAGATAATTGCTATACCAAGACCGCCAAGAACTTTAGGAAGTTCTTCCTTGTTAGCATAAACACGAAGACCTGGCTTAGAAATTCTCTTAAGACCAGTGATAATCTTAACATTTTTATCTTTACCGTATTTTAAAGTAATGTGAATTGTTTTAAAACCATCCACTTCTTCGATATCATATTTCTTAATGTAACCTTCTTTAAGAAGAATATCTGCGATTGCAATCTTCATCTTAGAAGCAGGTACATCAACAGTATCATGTTTCGCAGTATTTGCGTTACGAATTCTAGTAAGCATATCTGCAATTGGATCGCTCATTGTCATGTTTTTTGCCTCCTTCCTAATTTCTACCAGCTTGCCTTCTTAACACCTGGTATTTGTCCTTTATAAGCTAATTCACGGAAGCAGATTCTGCAGATTCCGTATTTTCTTAAATAAGCATGTGGACGACCACAGATTCTACAACGGTTGTACTCTCTAGTAGAAAACTTTTGTGTACGTTGTTGTTTAATCTTCATCGACGTTTTAGCCATGGAATTCCCTCCTAACTATTTTTTGAATGGCATACCGAATAATGTCAATAATTCACGAGCTTCTTCATCCGTTTTCGCTGTAGTTACAAATATGATATCCATACCTCTAACTTTATCAACTTTATCGTATTCGATTTCAGGGAAAATTAGTTGTTCTTTGATACCAAGAGCATAATTTCCTCTACCGTCAAATGCATTAACACTAACACCTCTAAAGTCACGTACACGAGGTAATGCTAAGTTAATAAGACGATCAGCAAATTCGTACATCTTTTCGCCTCTTAAAGTTACTTTACATCCGATAGGCATTCCTTCTCTTAATTTGAAGTTAGCAACAGATTTCTTAGCTTTTGTTACAACAACCTTTTGACCTGCGATTGTTTCAAGATCTTTTACAGCTGCGTCTAATAACTTAGAATTTTCTTTTGCTTCACCAACGCCCATGTTGATTACTATTTTATCTAATTTAGGCACTTCCATTGTATTCTTATATCCGAATTTTTTAGTCATACCTTCAACGATTTCATTTAAATACATTTCTTTTAATCTAGTCAACTTATGAGACCTCCTCTCTTAGAATTAGTCGATTACTTCGCCGGTTGATTTTGCAATACGTTTCTTTTCAGGACCTTTTTTACCTTCAACAGTTGTAAAACCAACTCTAGTAGCAGTACCTTTATGAACATACATTACGTTTGAAATATCAATCGGTGATTCTTGATGGACAATACCACCCTTTGGATTAGTTTGGCTAGCTTTTGTGTGCTTTGTGATCATATTCACGCCTTCAACTAATACCCTGCCATCTACGATAGCGATTACTTTGCCTTCTTTGCCTTTATCTTTACCGGTGATTACTTTTACAGTATCACCCTTTTTGATTTTTATAGTAGACACAGTCGACACCTCCTTATAATACTTCTGGTGCTAATGAAACGATTTTCATGAATTGTTTTTCTCTTAATTCTCTTGCTACCGGTCCAAAGATACGAGTTCCTTTTGGATTTTTGTCATCTTTTATAATTACAGCTGCATTTTCATCAAATCTGATATAAGAACCATCTTTACGACGTGCTCCTTTTACAGTACGAACAACTACAGCTTTAACAACATCACCTTTTTTTACAACACCACCTGGTGTTGCATCTTTAACCGAAGCAACAATAATATCACCGATATTAGCATATCTTCTTGTAGATCCGCCTAATACTCTGATACAAAGTAATTCTTTAGCACCAGTGTTGTCAGCAACTCTAAGTCTTGATTCTTGTTGTATCATGACTTTACTCCTTTCAGCACATCTTATTTTGCTCTCTCAATAATTTCAACAAGTCTCCATCTTTTGTCTTTAGATAAAGGTCTTGTTTCCATAACTTTTACTCTATCGCCAATGTTACAGTCATTGTTTTCATCATGAGCTTTTAACTTATAGGTTCTTTTAACGATTTTATTATATAATGGATGTTTTACGTGATCGATTACTGCAACAGTAATTGTTTTATCCATTTTATCACTTACTACTTTACCAGTACGAGTTTTTCTTAGATTTCTTTCCACAATAATTTCTCCTTTCCAAATCAATGTAGGTGATTAGTTAGAAGCCTTAGCTTTTTCAGAAATCACTGTTTGAATTCTTGCAATGTTCTTACGAACTTCTTTAATTCTACTTGTATTATCTAATTGATTAGTCGCGTTTTGGAATCTTAAATAGAAAAGTTCCTTATTAGCAGCTACTAAATCTTCGTTTAATTCCGCAGCGGATTTTGCTTTAAGATCTTCTACATATTTATTAGTTTTCACTGCCCGCACCTCCTTCTAAGTCTGCGCGAGAAACTACTTTACATTTTACTGGTAATTTATGCATTGCAAGACGTAATGCTTCTCTAGCTGTTTCTTCAGGTACACCGCTAATTTCGAACATAACACGGCCTGGTTTAACTACAGCTACCCAGAATTCTAATGAGCCCTTACCGGATCCCATACGAGTTTCAGCTGGTTTCGTTGTTACAGGTTTATCTGGAAATATTTTAATCCAAACTTTACCACCACGTTTGATATAACGAGTCATAGCAATACGGGCAGCTTCTATTTGTTTTGATTTGATCCAACAAGGTTCAGTTGCTACTAAACCGAATTCGCCGTGAGAGATAGTGTTACCTCTTTGCGCTTTTCCTGCCATGGAGCCACGGAATTGTTTACGGCGCTTTACTCTTTTAGGCATTAACATTATTTATCGCTCCCTTCCACTTTAGCTGCTTTTGTTGGAAGAACTTCTCCTTGATAAATCCAAACCTTAACACCAAGCTTACCATAAGTTGTATCCGCTTCAGCAAATCCATAATCAATGTCAGCACGTAAGGTTTGTAGAGGAATAGTACCTTCACTGTAGAATTCAGTACGAGCCATATCTGCACCACCAAGACGACCAGAAACAGCAGATTTAATACCCTTTGCTCCAGATTTCATAGTTCTTGCCATTGTAGATTTCATAGCTCTTCTAAATGATACACGGTTTTCAAGTTGTGCAGCTATGCTCTCAGCTACTAACTGAGCATTCATATCTGGTTTCTTGATTTCTTTTATATCTACCATTAATTTCTTAGTAGTGAACTTTTGAATTTCAGTTTTTAATTTTTCAATTTCAGCTCCGCCTTTTCCGATAACTACACCAGGTTTTGCAGTGAAAATGATAACTTTTAATCTGTCAGATGCACGTTCGATTTCGATCTTAGCAACACCTGCACTGTATAATT
>JAFAEB010000268.1 GCA_023424235.1 Bacillota bacterium | reverse complement strand
GTTTAGGGCTAGATAACTTAAAAAGAATGTGGCTAGGAGATCAAAAGGTTGTTATCTGGTGTATAGCCATCGCAATGATATGGCAAGCTGTTGGATATTATATGGTTATGTATATGGCAAGTATGAGCAGCATTCCAGATAGTCTTTATGAAGCAGCTGATTTAGAAGGAGCCACAAGAATACAACAATTTTTCACTATTACTTTACCTTTAATATGGAATGTTATAAGAACAACTTTAACTTTCTTTATAATTAGTACAATTAATTTGAGTTTTCTTTTTGTAAAAGTTATGACATCAGGTGGACCAGATGGCTCCTCAGAAGTTTTCCTAAGTTATATGTACAAGCAAGCTTATTCTAATTCATCTTACGGATATGGTATGGCAATAGGAGTTATAATTTTCATTTTTTCCTTTGGCTTATCATTAGTAATTAGCAAAGCTACTAAGAGAGAGGTAATTGAATTCTAAGGAGGCATTAATATGGAGAAATCATATAAAAAGACATCAACAGAAAAGATAATTAAGATTTTCATTTATTTATGTTTATCTATATTTGCATTAAGTATATTAGTTCCTCTAGGGTGGGCTATATTAGCATCATTTAAGCATAAATCAGAGTTTTATGGGAATCCATGGGCTCTACCAAAAGGATTATATTTTGATAATTTTAGTAAGGCATTTGTAGATGCCAATATGGGTAATTACTTTATGAATTCAGTAATAGTGACAGTGTTAGCACTAATAATACTGTTAGTTGTTTCCATACCAGCTGCATACGTACTGTCTAGATTTGAATTTAAAAGTAAGAAAATATTAAATTTATTATTTTCAGCTGGGTTATTTATAAATGTTAACTATATTGTAGTTCCAATTTTCTTATTAGTATTAGATGGAGAAAAGTTAATTAGAAGTATTTTTGAAATTCCAACTAGTATGACCGTATTTTTAGATAGTAGGATAGTGCTTAGCATAATATATGCATCTACAGCTCTACCTTTTACTATATATCTACTTATGACATTTTTCAAATCATTACCAAAAGCCTATGAAGAGGCAGCTTATGTTGATGGTTGCAGTAATTTAAAAACGCTAATTCACGTTATAATACCAATGGCCAAGCCTAGTATAATAACTGTAATATTATTTAATTTTCTAGGATTTTGGAATGAATATATCATTGCTCTTACTATGTTACCTAATAAAGCAAAAACATTACCACTTGGATTAATAAATTTAATGCAAGTGCAAAAGACAGCTACAGATTATGGCTCCTTATATGCAGGTTTAGTAATAGTAATGATTCCAACAATAGTTTTCTATATATTAGTTCAAAAGAAATTAACAGAAGGAATGACAGTAGGCGGGATAAAAGAATAAATAAGGAGGACAATAATGAATAAAGGCAGAGTTACAATTCCAACAGATGACAATTTTTTGAAAGAGACAATGGAAATTGCAGAAAAATGGGGAGCAGATGCTATAAGAGATTGTGATGGATTTAAGCTACCAAAGGAAATAAAAGATTTAGCTAAAAAAGTGTATTCTACGTACTTTGTTACTCGTGGAGATAATAATTGGGCAGAGAAGAATCCAGAAGAATTACAACAAACTTATTTAATGACTAAATATCACTTAGCAACTTCAGATTCATTAACTGTAAACATTATGGATGGATATTTTAAGGAACAAGTAAAACCCGATACTTATCATGATATTAAGGAGTTTTGGGAAGTAATAGATAGAACTACTAATGAAGTAGTTAGTTTAGATAATTGGATATATAATGAAGAAACTCAAGAAATAACAATTAATGAAGCTAAACCTTGGCATGAATATACTGTATCATTTTTAGCATATTGTTTATGGGATCCAACACAAATGTATAACCATATAACAAACAATTGGGGTGATAAGCCTCACGAAATTCCTTTTGATGCAAGAAAACCAAAAACAAATAAATATATATTTGAAGCTATGCATAGATGGCTAGATGAACATCCAGAAGCAGATGTTGTAAGGTTCACAACTTTCTTTTACCATTTTACATTAGTATTTAATGACAGGGCAAAGGAAAAATACGTAGATTGGTTTGGTTATAGTTCAAGTGTAAGTGCAGAAGCATTAAGAGAATTTGAAAAGGTTAAAGGGTACAAGTTAAGGGCTGAAGATATTATAGATGAAGGGTACTACAATAGTTCATTTAGAGTTCCTAGTAAAAAGTTTTTAGATTATATGGATTTTCAACAAGAGTTTGTTTCAGAGAATGTAAAGAAGTTAGTAGATATCGTTCATGATAATGGAAGAGAAGCTATGATGTTTCTAGGTGATAACTGGATAGGAACAGAACCTTATGGAAAGTACTTTGAAAATATAGGTTTAGATGCAGTTGTTGGATCTGTAGGTGGTGGAGCTACTTTAAGAATGATTTCAGATATTCCAGGAGTTAAGTATACTGAAGGAAGATTTTTACCATATTTCTTTCCAGATACCTTCCATGAAGGAAATGATCCTACTATTGAAGCAAGAGATAATTGGTTAACAGCAAGACGTGCAATTATGAGGAAACCTGTAGATAGAATAGGTTATGGTGGATATTTATCACTAGCATATAAGTTCCCTAAATTTGTTGATTATATTGAAAGTGTTTGTAATGAGTTTAGAGAAATTTATGAAACTATTAATGGAAATAAACCTTACTGTGGATTAAAGGTTGCTGTATTAAATTGCTGGGGTAAATTACGTACTTGGCAAACTCATATGGTTGCTCATGCATTATGGTATAAACAAATATATACTTATTTAGGTGTAATAGAATCTCTTAGTGGTATGAGTGTAGATGTAAGCTTTATAAGCTTTGATGATATTAAAGAAAATGGAGTGCCAGAAGGCATTGACGTTATCATTAATGCTGGTGATGCAGGAACAGCCTTTAGTGGTGGTGAAAAATGGTTAGATGAAGAGATTACAACAAAGATAAGAAAATGGATATTTGAAGGTGGCGGATTTATAGGGATTGGAGAACCATCAGCTGTATTAAGTGGAGGCCATTACTTCCAATTAGCAGATGCATTTGGTATTGATAAGGAATTAGGATTCTCTTTAAGTTCAGATAAATACTTTACTAAAGAATTAGATTCCCATTTTATAACTGAAGATGTATTTGAGGAAATAGATTTTGGTGAAGGTCAAAAGAATATCTATTCATTAAGTGAAAATACAGAAATTATAAAATATACAAAGGGTGACTTGTTGATGTCAGCTAATAAATATGGAAAAGGTAGAGCTGTATATATTGCTGGACTTCCATATTCAATTCAAAATACTCGTATCTTAACTAGAGCTTGCTACTATGCAGCGAATAAGGAAGAGGAAATGAAGAAATGGTATGCTGATAATCCATACTGTGAAGTTTCAGCTTATTTAAATTCTAATAAATATGCTGTAATTAATAATTCAAATGAAAAACAAGTATCAAATATTTATGATTTAGAAGGTAATTTAATGACTTTAGAGTTAGCTCCAACTGAAATAAAGTGGATTGATATTAATTAGGAT
>JAFAEB010000185.1 GCA_023424235.1 Bacillota bacterium | reverse complement strand
AACCAGTAGAAGGAAGCCAAGAGCTAAAATCATCCGATCGTATATCCGTTGGGTTAAGTGATGGAGTCATTACGGATAGTGCTGGCAAGGAGCTTACATTAGACACCCTTAATGTAGGAGCTATAGTTGAAATCACATATGATGGTGTTATAGCAGAATCCTATCCTGCCCAAATCCATGGAAATAAAGTGGTTTTAATTAGCATGGATGAAAAATTGAGTGAGGGAGATGAGAGTAAGAAGGCAGAATTAACTACAATTTTTGATAAGGAAGTTAATAATTTTGATGGGGTTTCTATGAAACTGTTAGAAGCAACTGAGACCACGATTAAAGTGGAATTATTAAATACAACAGATCTAGAAGTAAATTTTGGTTCTGATTATGATTTGCAGCAGCTTGTTGATGGTAAATGGTATAGCCTGTCTTATTTGATTGATAATTGGGCATTTACAGCTGAAGCATACACGCTAGCAACAAATGAGCCTTATGAATTGGATGTTAATTGGGAGGTATTTCATGGGAGTTTATCAGAAGGGGATTATCGTTTTGTAAAGACAGTGATGGATTTTAGAGGTACTGGAGATTATACCAACTATTATCTTGCTACAGAATTTGAGATAAAATAAAGCGAACGGATGGATAACCCGGGAGTGTCCAAACATAACGGAGGTTTTTTCGATATAGTAAAAAATTACTATGGTAAAGGATTAGGATGCTGTTTCAACAGCCTCCTAATCCTTATTTTCAATGGAACTACTACTTTAAAATCCACAGGAGTGGGAGTAGAAGATTCTATTCATCTGTATCAGAGTCATGTAGTTCATTTAAACGATCAATGTATTTATTAATATAAGGAGAGTCACCACGGAAGGATTCAATATCCTCGCCCTTTTTACTCAGGTTTATAATTGCATTACGTTTAATAACATTTTTCCCTCTCCAACCACAGGAAGCTTTACTTATCTGCTCTTTGAACATCTTATTGTCCATCGCTGCATAGGTGCTTACTTCTTGATTCATAAAACCGAGAGGTTTAAATTCAGGTAAGCTACTTGGCTTAGCTGGCCTATTGTAACGACACACTTGTTGGCAGATATCACAACCAAAGACATTTCCTTTTAATAATTTAATTTCATTATCTTCTAATTCCTTTTTTTGAGTAAAGTAGGATAGGCAGATATTTGGATTTATCTTTTCAAGGCTTATGGATTTACTTGGACAAGCATTATAGCAAACATTACAATCACCACATTCTTTATACTCTTTAATTTCGGAGTGATGTCGTAGGTCCCTACATTCGATAGCTAGGTTTGTAATAATTTCGCCTAAGAATACATAAGTGCCATATTTTTCAGTAATTAACATATTGTTACGACCAATAAACCCGACTCCTGCAAGGTATGCTAGGTAGCGTTCTGGCAGGTTATTACTGTCTACAAAATGCATTGCCTTTCCACCTAAGGATTCAATATACTCGCAGATTTTAAGCAGATAGGACTTCACTACACGATGATAGTCATATCGCTTAGTATAAACAGAAAAACCATTATCAATGGCTTCCTCATCCTTTGTATTGTAAGGAAATGCAATTGATATTATTGTTTTCCCATCTTCCATATATAAAAAAGGATTTACTCTTTTTTCGATATCCTCTTCTTCAAACTCATTTTCTAAGCCTTTGTCTTTTCTATTCTGATAGAACTGGATAGATTCATCCAATCTTCTACAAGGAATAAATCCATAAGTATCTAAGCCTAATGACTCAATATATGCTTCTATTTTATTTCTTATCATGTTATCACCATTTCAATTTATTACTCTCTGATACAAGAGTTCATTATGATACTACAATTTAACGAAAGAAAAAGCAAGGGAAAATATAAACAAAGAGCTATAGAAGCAATCGTTAAGGTTAGTTCTTATAATAAATAATTTCACACTCTACTTGAGTATTTTTATAAGTAATTATTGAGACAAATTGGATGAAATGTAAGTTTTTTATCTTCTTATATAGATAAAATAATATATTTTTTGACTCATTATATCAATTTATTTAACCATGCTAGTATTATTTTACGTTTTTTTGGAAATATTTTAGATGATTTGTAAATGGATTGAAATTGATACTTATCTAACTTTAATATATACTATCCCAATAAAATGAGCATTATTATGGGCTAAGTTTACTTATATTAGTATGTAATTCTATTCAATAGAAGCTTTATACAAAAAAGATTTGGGTGAGGTGATTGTTATGAAACATTTTAAAACAATTCGTTGGTTACTTACGATGGCTTGTATTGTAGTTTGTCTTATGGGTGTTAATTATGCATATTATACAGGGCAAATAAAGATTTCCAATCAAGTAAAAACTGCAACTATGAATTATAGCATTAATAATATGGGAAATACATTAGATATAATGTTAGATACTGACTCAACATTTAACCTTATGAATCTAGAAAAAGGAGGCAAATATATATTAAGCTACAGCCTTAGGAGTAATGGACATAACGTACCCTTAAAAAAGATAGAAAGTGAAAGTATTGGAAGTATAACAATAGGACTGAGAAGTATGACAATAACAAAGGATAATATGAATTTGGATGGTCTGTCCTTCATTAATAAAAGTATACCTAATTCTATTGGGACTTTTGACTGCTACCATAATTTTGATGGGGTGAATGGAACCATAACACTGATTAAAAAAACAGATGTTAGTAGTTTTAACCTGGAGTTTAATAAGAATGATTTAGATATAAC
>JAFAEB010000170.1 GCA_023424235.1 Bacillota bacterium | reverse complement strand
TCTTATGAATGAAGATAAAGACTAATAATATGGATGGTCATTGACCATCCATTATACAGAAACAATGTTGGAACAAACATGCATTTTTACTTTGGAACTTTTACGCAAAAAGATGTTGCAATTTACATCTTAATTTACAACTTCGATTTACGTTTACCTTTTGGGCTTTGATTTGTAATGCAACCTTACCCACCTAATTGCCTGATTAAGTTGGTTCTATAATGGACCTACAGCGAGTTGTAATAATAAAATAAAGTATTAAAGCCTGTATCTTATAGTGTAACTAATTTCAGAAGATTTCGTACTAGAATCTTGCACTCATTTAACTAAATAAATATCGTAGACGGCGGAGGTTTATTTCTAATGCCCAGAATTATATATTTTAGAATCAAACATAAAACTAGTTCTAAGCCTAGTGTTGGTGCGAGATTTTAACAATCTCACCCAAACAAGTTTCTGTTCGTAGGCTCGGGAAGTTTGCTACACCACTTCCTTCATCTATACCATTACTGGTACCAACTTGTGGTTCGCTACACTTGGCGGTAAATACCCGTGGCTAGACTTTCACTAGCTAGATTAGTGCCATGCCTGGCACACATAAAAAAGGAGTGGTTTCTCCACTCCTTTTTATTACTTACCAGTATATAAATTAGAACCGCAATCACATTCACCACCGCAAGAGCAAGTGCTTTCAATTAGACTAGATTCGGTACCACAATCGCATTCACCACCACAATCGCATGTGCTTTCAAATAGACTGGATTCGGTACCGCAATCACATTCACCACCACAAGAGCATGTGCTTTCATTTATAGTGGAATCTTTACCACAATCACATTCACCACCACAAGAGCATCCACCTTGTTCAATATTTTCTATATTATTCATATCCATATCCTTTCTAGTTAATAAATCTAATAAACTAAGTATATAAAGTGTTTTATTAACAATGTAGTTCATACTTTTATACTATTTATATAAATAAATGAATGTAAACTTAAAAAATACCTTAATGTAAGATAATAACAACATTAAGTACCTTATTAAATTATAGTTTTCATATAAGGATATGTCAATAAAGATAAAGCATTTGAATTGAGAATAAATCTCAATTTAATTTTACATGTGTTAGGTGAAATAAATCCTATTGTTCCTCTTCAATTCATAGGGAAACATTTTTTTACTTAAATAGCTAAAATCTTAATAATTCATCCTTATCATCATCAATAAGTTTCTCTATCTTTTTAATAATTACATCATAAGAATAGTCATCATTAATTTTTACTGTAACTTTATCATCTACTTTATGCTTTAATATTGCTTTACCTAAAGGAGATTCTATACTAATAAGACCTTTTAATGAATTTGTTCGCACTGTGGTTACAATTTTATATGTCTCTTCAATATCATCCTCCGGTATATAGATTGTTACTCGATCATTTATACCAATTTCATCCTGTATGGAATCTTCTACTATGATATTCGCGGTACGAATCATTTTTTCTAAGTAACGTATTCTACTTTCATTTTGATTTTTAAACTGCTTAGCGGCTTTATATTCAAAATTTTCACTTAAGTCACCATGCTCTCTTGCTTCTTTAACGTCTTCGAGTGCTTGTTTTCTTATAACCAACTTACGATGTTCTATTTCTTCTTTCATTTTCTTGATGTCATTTTGAGTTAATCGATCATACATAATGAAATTCCTCTATCTTTTATATTTATTTGCTTATTCAATCTAAATACCATACCTTAGATATCTTACTTATTATCTATTCCTTAGTGATATATTAAATATATTCTAGATTCCTATTGCTTAGTTTTATGCTTATATATTGCTTAGATATTCTATTCTTTTGTGTTATAGTTTTGATATTTTTCTAGAAAATCATAGGATTGCTGGTACAAACCATTGATATAATTTGAGAACTCCTTTACTAACTCAGGCCCATTTGCTTCAACATTTTGCTTCTCTATGATATCATAATACTCTAGTTCATGTATTAATATTGGAATACTTCCCTTGAATTTCTTTATCAGGATATTATCATTGTGTATTTCTTTAACCACTTCGATTAAAATCTTAATAAACTCATTTGTAATTTCTTGTAATAAATCCCGCTCTTCTTTTGTGGTATCATAAGGATTATAGTTTTTTTGATATGGTAGCTTGCTTTCATTTATCCATTCTCTTATTAATTCACTGGATTCTTTATCATATCCAAACTGTTCAACTACATTCTGAGGCCAAAATGCGTAATTCCATCTAGCTTCTAACTCATCTGTATAATTTAAATTCTTCTTGACATAATCTTCTGTGTTATAACTAAGAGATACTGTAGGCTTACAAGGATGATCCTCATTATCATAAACAAAAAAAGAGATTGCATAGATATCTTTTACATCCCAGGATTCAATTTTTGCTACAAATCTCTTTTTTATGGTTTCCTTAATTATAGTTCTTTTCATATTCCCCCTCATTTTTACCTATCTTGTTATAGTGATTTTTGCTGTCGTTATAAGGCCTGATGTTCTTGTATAGGCTACAACATAAGCAGTACCCTGGCTTTTTCCTTTCATAACACCTTTACTGTTAACAGTTACAACTTCAGGATTTGATGATAAAAAGTAGATTGTCTCATTTGATCCTTTTGTAATGCTTCCTTTTAAAGTAAAGGAAGAGTTTATTTTTAATGAAAGATTGGATTTATTTAAGGATATTTTTGAAGCTTTTGTAATGTTTTTCGATTCAACAACTGTTACTTTACTACTTAAAACAGACTGATAACTTTTTATTGCAGTCTTTGCTACCTTCACTGTAGTAGCATTTTTAATTGCAGCCTTTATATTATTAATTGGCTTTTTATTTAAAAATGTAACTAATTTAAATTGGTATAATGATTTATTTTCTAGAGTTTTAATCGTAGTTGGAAGAATAATACTTGATGTATTTCTTGGTATCTGATTAAAAGCATTTGCTTTGATCGTAGTAACCCCTTCTGGAACGGATATAAATCTTAGGCTACTTTCGTTATTCTCATCAACGAATAAGTTATTTGGTATGATTTTGCAATTCTTTGATAAAAATAGTAATTCTACGTTCACATCGAGTATATGAGAATCCATTGAAGTAATTGAATGAGGTAGTTTTATTATTTTTGATCTTGCACCTACTAATCCGAATTTTGCAATATGAGTTACTTTATAGGAATAACCATTGTATTCTACCTTTTCTGGTAAGGATAAATAACTATTATCATTATCACGAAAAGCATATGATAGACCAATTATCGAAACCTTTCCGGTTTTATCCTTTGCAGAATCAATTACTTTATATAAAACACCTTTCTTTTGAAAGAAACCATATTCGATATCACATTCATTACTAGATGATACAATTGTAGGTGTTAAAGGTATTGAACGCTCATATAAGTCACTTCCAAAATAATAATCCATATTATACTGTATAATATCTTGATAAGCTGATTCTAATCCACTTGGAACTTGAAATGAAATATCGGATGTATCTTTATTGTTAAACACTGATAATATAACTTCTTTTGGAGTTACTCTTCCATAAAATTCAATTGTTTTTATATTCGGGAAAGCAAATAAAAGATTTTGTATACTACCTCGAAAATCTTCTGAGACATTTATCTTTTCTATACATTTATATAAACTTGAATATTCATCATTTAAATAATAATCGTAATGAATATCTACGTTTTCAACCTTATACCATTCATCGTTTATATTAACTGTACCTGGAATTCGTAATTCTGTATCATCAGCATCCTTAACTTCTATACCAATGAGTGATACTGTTTTGTCTTCCTTATTAAGAATTTGATAAACATAAATTCCATCTTTATATGTTTCATTCGATTTTGCATAGGACTTAAGTGGTAGTGATAGTAATGTTACAAAAATAAAAAAGAGTACTATATTTAGTTTTTTAATATTAAGTTTTTTGGTATTAAATATTGCGGTCATAAGTAACCTCCTAAAATAAGACATAAAATAATGGATACTAATTACCATTATAATGATAATTATGTCATCTTTAGGTCAATACTATATATTTACAATTTTAGTATGAAATTCATTTACTACCCATACCATAGCATTTAACTTGTTCAATCATATGCCCAATATTACCTTCTCCTGCAAATTTATCTAGATCAAAAAAGTTAAGATCGGTGTCCATCCAAATGAGAGGATGCGCTTCTTCAATAAGATTAACTTCTCTAAGCAAAACTCCAGCATACACCTCTACATAACAATTTTGATTATAGTATGTAAAATCCATCATATGTGACAGTTCGATATCATTTCTAGTAATACCAGTTTCTTCAATTAATTCCCGATAGGCTGCCATTAATCCATCCTCCTTCTTATCAATTTTACCTCCAACCAAATTGTATAGACCTTTATAAGGTTCTTTCATTCTTTTACAAAATAAAAGCTTGTCCTTTGATGTATTATATACGATTATACAGTTATATCCTTGCATAGCATATCTCCTATTTAATTCATATTGTAATTCTTTTATTCATAGTTTCAGTGCATTTTGATATCCTTTAAATTATTTATACTTCCCTTTTTAGTTCATGGCTTTCCTACTTTAAATTCTATTAATGTACATATTCTAATTTCTATTTTAATTATTATCTTAATGTATTACAATAATGAATAAAAAGTTTATTTTAATATATTACAATAAAGAATAAAAAAGTTTATTCTTAATTAGTATCTAAATGCATCAGTCAATGAAGCTGACTTTTTTACGACTTATCTTTATACCGTTTGCTATAAATGTCTGTTATCAAAATAACCTCAACTTTACTAATAAGTTGAGGTTATTTTGATAGTATCAGAGTTATTTATTTTTCTTGTATTTCTCATCGATAAAATCATTGATTTTTCCAGCTACGTTTTCTTTCATATCATCATATTTATCTCTCGTATTTTCAGTAAATTCATTAAAGGTTTCATTGGCATCTTTTTTTATATCTTCTAGTTTATCAGACAAGTCTTCTTTAAAATCTGATTTCATATATTCAAATCTGCCCTTAAGCTTTAATTCTTCATTATCCATCAAATCACCGATTGTCTCCTTTGTACGACCGACAACCTTACCCTTTATAGTACTCATTTTATTCTTTAAATCATCCATTCTTAGCACTCCGATCTCATTCTTTCATGACTTCTATAAAAAGGGTATGTGATTTTTTAAATTTTATACATAGATGTCTTAGCAATTTAACTTAATATAATTCCAACTATCCTTACACATTTGTTCTAATGTATATTGTGGTTTAAAGTTTAATTCATTTACTGCTTTTGTTACCTCAGCATAGCTTGAACTAATATCACCAGGTCTTCTCTCCCATATTTTACGATTGATTGGTATATTATTTACTTTTTCAAATGTTGTAACAAGTTCTAGAACAGAAGTCCCTTTTCCAGTTCCTAAATTGTATATTTCTACCCCTGTAATAGTTTTAAGTTTTTCTAAAGCCCTTAAATGCCCCATAGCAATATCGCAGACATGGATATAGTCTCTTACACCTGTTCCATCAATCGTATCAAAGTCAGTACCTCATATTTTTAGAAATGGTAATTTTCGAACAGCTGTTTGACAATTATAAGGCATTAGATTAGTTGGTATTCCCTTTGGCATTTCACCTATTAAACCA
>JAFAEB010000082.1 GCA_023424235.1 Bacillota bacterium | reverse complement strand
CTTCTTACCAATCACCAATATTTTCAAGGTGAGCTGACGAATAGAGATTTAATTGTTGTTTATGATTTTACAACTAGAAGTATACCTGCTCAAACTACACCTCTTAAAATAATTGTACTTTGCTCATAAATATGTGTGAAAGCCTAATTCCTTGTAAATACTACAAATAATACGTTACAAGGGAGGCTTTTATATGGATTTACGCATGTACAGAAAAATACTATGTTTCTTTTTTGCTTTAACTATAATCGGTATTCTATTAATGGCTTGCGATAGAAAAGATAGTAATACGACTGGTAAGATATACAAGGGGGTTACCAACGGTTATAGCGGAAAACTCACAGTAAAAGCCACTATTACTAAAAATGGTACTATTGAAGCTATAAAGGTGGAGGGGGATGATGAATCCTCTGAACTAGGTGGTCCTGCTATTAATTCAATTGCCCGTGAAATAATACGTAATCAAAGTACCGTAGTAGATAGTGTAAGTGGCGCTACCGTAACCAGTAATGCTATGATAGAGGCAACGAAAAAAGCCCTAGATAAAGCTGGTATTACCAAATAAATAATATCTAAAAAAATGCTCTTTTACATCTGCAAAAGAGCATTTCTTATTGATAACATTAAATTATCTATTCCATAGGTATTCTTATAATTGAGACAGAATAGGACGGTGTTAAATATGTAAAGCTACTACTTACCTTAATTTTTTTATGGATAGGAATTACAGTATCTTGCTTTAAAATAGTATTTTCTAATGAGCTTTTACTTCCTGTAAGTAAACTAAGACTTGCTTCGTCATTCCTTATAATTCCGTTCTTAATGTCAATTGCAACTTCAGTTTCTTCTCCTACATTCACAAGCTTTATTATCATTTCTTTAGCGTCCTTATCATAACTTACTGTTTCGTATACCGGATAAAATTGTTCAATGTCTAATGTATGAATTAACGCATCATTTAGGTAACATCTAATTCTGTCTGGTTTTACTTCAATCTTTATTTCATACCAATCATTTAAGCGTACTGGGATATTTTTTACATCACTTACAATGACTTTACTTCCATCTATCGCTTGCTCAATGCATGTGTCCCGATTACCCCAACCCCCTATATTCCAGTGATAGAAATTCTCACCATCTTTTACTGCGAATGGAATTAGAAATCCTTCCGAACCTGCTAGTTTTTTCGCACGAAGGGTATAAGTATAATTAGTCCAAGCTTCATCTCCAATATAAATAGAACTACCCATAATTGCTCCATTATTGGGATATGTGGTATTATTTTGGCTAAACACATTATTCCCATTATCAGAACTAAGCTGCCAATTACCTTGACTTGTTTTACTCCATTCATCTAAGCTTTCAAAATTACTCTCATATAACACTTCTTTACTATCATTATTAACTACCTTTATATCATCAAATACTGCACTTGTAAGCCAAGTACCAATTCCTATTTTTCCTGCAGCTTGATTTATTGTTCCTCCATTCGTATCTAATTTAGAAGGAATAATTTGGTCACCTTTATTGTTTGCAAATAAACTTTGAACATAATAATTAATAGAAGCAAAAGCCATATGGTTATTAAAATAAATTAAGTCAGGTGACCATTGTCTTGATATTAGGTTTCCAAAGAGTGGTGCGTATGAAGCCATTTTAACCACATCAGAATTTCTCTCTAGCCCAGTCATATAAGCAGCTTCTGCTAGTGCTGCATATAAGGAGTTTGACTTAGCTGCATATTCTCCAACAAATACATCCACGAAGTCTCTTTTATAATTATCATATCGATGGGTATTCGCTAAAAACCAGTCTGCTGGATTATAGTAATGTTCATCTACAATGTCAGCATATTTAAGCTCATCATGTTTGTGGGCTTCAAACGTATTCCATGCATAGTTAAAACTGCCGCCACTTGCGTGTGGCCCAGATGAGCTTATTAATTTGATTTCAGGATATGCACTACGAATTGCATTTACATACTTCGTGTAATTTTTAAAATATACTGCATCCCAGTTCTCATTTCCAATGGCTAAGTATTTAAGTTCAAATGGTTTTGGATGACCCATACTCGCTCTTACACTTCCCCAAGTTGTAGTTACATCCCCATTACAAAACTCAATTAAATCAAGGGTATCCTGGATATGTTCCTCCAATTCTTTCGATGTAGCAACTTCATTACTTCGAAACTGGCAAGATAATCCTGCATGGACAACAGGTACAGGCTCTGCACCTAAATCTTCACACAATAATAAATATTCATAATATCCTAAGCCATAGCTTTGATAGTATGGATTCTCTCTCGTCCCAATCCAAAGGTTAGTATTCTGTTTTCTGTTTGCAACATCCCCAATGGTATCCTTCCAGTGATATACCGTGTCAAGAGAATCCCCTTCAACAATGCATCCACCTGGAAAGCGAATAAAGCTTGGATTAAGCTTTTCAATCATCTCTACCATATCTTTTCTTAATCCGTTTTCACGATTTTTATAAGTATGTACTGGAAATAGTGATACCATATCCACATCCACACTTCCTTTATCTGTTAATTCAAAGAAAAGTCTACCCTGTGTAGTAGTTTCCTCGGCTTTTATTTCAACCGTATGCTTATTCCACTTATCACCAATTCCTTTAATGGTATTTGTTCCAATTAAATTTCCTTTATAATCCTTTAGAGAGATTCGAATATCTCTATTATAATCCTTACTTTTTAGATATACACTAAAGCGATAAGCTTCACCTTTTTCATAATGAATCCCTTCTAAAAATCCATGATTCATAAATCCAGCTAGCTCATTGGAGTCATTAATCACCTTTACATAAGTAGGATTATTTTCATTTAACGGCTCCTTTGTATCAACGATAAGAGTCGCATCTCCTACTACCTTATATCCATGTAGTGCGCCATTATTCGCTCTTTCCTCTGTATACTCAAAGGAACGATTTTTAATCAATTCTGCATATATACCTCCATCTGCTGCAAAATTAATATCTTCAAAGAACAGGCCGTAGAGCATATCACTAATGTCGATTCCTTTTTCTTTAGCATCAATATGTAAGATATACTCACCTTTCATTGTAACATTACCTAGATTATCCTCTTCTTTTTCTACATCATTATTCTTTGCTGTAGTCCCAATCATATCGTTCGAGTCTACATTGCTTCTCTTATTTCCATTGTTTTTTCCTAATATGCTAGCTCCAATAATCATAATTGAAACCAATACCCCAATTAATAATGTCATAAACTGTTTTTTCATTACTAATCTCCTCCATACACTCCTCTTAATAAGTAGCTATTCATATCTTTTGATACATGGTTTTCTTTTATACATGATTTTCTTTTAATACATGGTTTTCTTTTAATAAATGCTAAATAATTTTAGATTAATATAAACTATTATAACTGTTAAGGCAATGAAAGTAAATATTATTTACAAATTTTATATAATTTTATTGTTGAATAATTCACAAAAAATAGTACAAGCTATTTTATAAGCCTACATACTTAAAGATATAGAAGTAGAAATTAATGGAGAAAAGGTGGAAACTATGAAGTTTTTTAAGAATATTAATTCAAATTTTTTAAGAATAATATTTGCAATTGCCCTTGGTACTCTATGGCATTATATTTTTGATTTAACGAATAACAATCGTTTTGTGGCATATATATGTCCAGTAAATGAAAGCATCTGGGAGCATTTAAAACTGCTTTTTTACCCTATATTAATTCTATCTATTGTTGAACTAATTCTAGTTAGAACAAAATCAAATTTTATTATCTCAAGATCCCTTGGTTTACTTACAGGATTGCTATCTATTATAGTGCTATATTTTACTTACTCTGGTATTATTGGTGAAAATTATACCTTTGTGGATATTACAATCTATGTTGTAAGTATTTTTATAACCTTTGGGGTAAGTGGTATGATAAAGGATAGTAGAATAAGCCGTTCCACTATTATGTCTATCCTTTGCATTATTATAATTATTGCTTTCATCGTTTTATTCTCTATCTTTACCTATAAGCCTCCACACATTGATTTATTCAAGGATATGAATACGAATTCCTATTCCATAGTTACAAAGGAAAAATAGATAATTTAACTTATCAATATTAATTAATTATCTATATTTTATCTTGAAAACAGAACGTATGTTTGTTATAATGATTATATAAACTTATTTAATCTATAATAATTGATATAAAATTATAAAGCTTTTTAAGCTTATTACAGTTTTTTATTTAATTTATAATGTTTATTAAGCTTATTACAGTTTTTTTATTTTATAATGCTTATTAAGCTTATTGCAGTTTTATTATTTTATAATACTTATTAAGCTAAATTACAGTTTTTTTATTTTATAATGCTTATTAAGCTTATCAAAGTTTATTATTTTATGCTTATTATTTATCGGAGGGATATATATGGCTTCTTTTGGATTTCAACCAGATACCAAC
>JAFAEB010000018.1 GCA_023424235.1 Bacillota bacterium | reverse complement strand
ACTTCATACAGTTGCTCATCGAACTACCTTCGGCATAACATGAATCAAGTTTTAAAATGTGCAAATTGACGAAGGTAAGTCTTAGGAGAGGCTTTTGACACCCGAATCATATTTATATTTATAATTTTTTCAAACTATAATTAATTTTATTATACCAATTCCTCTATTTCAAGGCTCGTCTTCCTTTATATAGCATAAACAAGACAACAACAAGCATTATGAATTCAGTTACTGTTAATGAAATCCACACTCCTGTCATTTCAAATAAAAATGCTAGTAATAGCACCATTGGAATGATAACGATAAACCCTCTAAATAAGGATATGGTAAAGGATTGAATTGGCCTATCTGTTGAACTAAAATAGACCGTTGCTATTATATTGATTCCCATAAAGAAAAAGGCAGTAAAATAAAGTCGTAGCCCAACTACTCCTAACTTAAGTAATGAAGCATTGCCTTCTTCATTAAATAGATTAACGATTCCTTCTGTGTTCCACATGGTTATGGAGTATATTAAAATGGCTACTACGATCGATGTAATTATACCATATCGAAATATCTTTTTTATATTTTGTGTGTTTTGCTTACCGTAATTCATACTTAATAAAGGTTGCATCCCTTGTGATATACCATTAAATATAGCAATCACCACCAAGGCTATATTGGCTACTACCGCATAAGCTGCAACACCAATATTACCATAAAGATATAGTATAATACTGTTATATACGATCATAACAATTCCAGAGGACAATTCCTGTATCAATGAGGCAGAGCCTAAGCTTAGTATATCCTTTATACAATTTAATTTTAGTTTTAATTTTATATATCTTAGTGAAGATGTTTTCTTAAAAAAGTGAGTGGATAATACCAACATACTAATAACTGGCGAAATACCTGTTGCTAGTACTGCACCAAACATACCCATATTTAATGGAAATATAAAAACCCAATCTAGAATAATATTTGCTATACTTCCAAGTACCATACCAAGCATTGCAATATTGGGATTATGGTCATTTCTTACAAAGCATATAATAACATTATTCATTAGAAAAAATGGTGAGAATAACAAGATTACCCTAATGTATGTACTTGTCATTTGGTGAATATTATCTTTCGCCCCCAATAAAAAACTGATAGAATCCGATAAGAGCAATCCTAGTAAAGCTGTGCTAATCCCTAACAAAAAGGTAATGATTACAGCTTGTGAAAAAACTTTATTGCCTTCACTTTTATCACTATTTCCTTGTAAAATAGAATACCTTGTGGACCCACCCATACCTATCATAAGCCCTAGTCCATGTATAAAGCTATAGACTGGTATCGCTAAATTAAGCGCAGCAAGTCCATCTGATCCAAGACCTCTTGCAACAAAAAACGTATCCATTAATATATAGCAGGATAGCCCTATCATTCCCATTACATTTAAGGAAACGTACTTACTAAATTGTTTTAATAACCCTACATTACTTTTACTAGCTTCCATATTATCTCCTTTCAAAACAAAAAAGCATACGGCATTTCATACCTTCAAGGGCCTAATGGTATGAAAACCGAACGCTTTATAATTACTTTACCCGGCGGCAAAGCGATGCGTTTTTAATTAATTTTAGTGTAGTATATCGGATAAGGAATCAAATAATTCACGATCCGATTTTGTTATTTTAACATTGCTACTAAAGGTTTGTCCAGATGGATTTGTAATTTTAATTTCAATAATCGTATCTTCTGGAATTCCACTTTTAGAAACAGCGTTTAAAAATAAGGGAAATTTGGGATGATTCTTTGTAAAGGTATCCCATGCTCCTTTTAACTTTAACAACTTTGCTGGATTTAACATAAATCTTTATCTCCTATCATTTATAAGTAAATAAAGTTGAATATTAACTTATTATAATCAATTTGAATTCATATTTCAACTAATATATTTAAAACGTGATTAAGGGAAGCCATCGCTTCCCTTAATACTAATTTCCCCATCATCCCAAATACTCTATAGATTAATTTAATTAATCTCTTAATTTTTTCAGACCTTTATTTATAATATCTGCAGTCTTGAAATCAATTAACCATGATAATATATTTACAACAGTATAGATAATAATCGTAAAATATAAATACATAATTCCTACAGATATAGAAACATAAATTCCTTTTAAAAATCCATAAGCTAATAATATAATTTCTATTAATAAAAAATGTAATATTCTATTACCGATTATCGTTTTTATACTACTTTCATTCTTTGCATGTAAGATATAGCTAGGAAACACTACAATTGCCCCTAAAATGATAGGTGTAAGAAAAGATTCATATCCAAAATAAGGTGATGGTTTCGTGTAGATACCAAATAAAGCAATAATTATGTTAAAACAAGTTACTAAAAAGAAAAATATTTTTAGATTTGATTTAACAAAACTTATAAAACTCATGTCTTCCTCCTAAATCTGCATTATGCTTTTTAGCTTAGGTACATATTGCCTTGATATTATGATTTGCTCGCCATTAAAGAGTTTCGCAGTAAATCTGCCATTTAAGGTAGGTTTTACACTTTCAATTTTTAACAAATTAATTAAAACAGATTTAGAACATCGAAAAAATTGCCTCTGTTCATAGATTTCCTCTAACTCATATAATTTCTTTTTTATCTCATATATATTATCTTTTAAATATGCATAAACCTTATTATCTACGCCTTCAAAATAATATACATCCTTTAGATATATTTGATAAATTTGCAAATTATAATATCCAGTGATTATTTCATGTTTTGATTGTATGTAATTAATAATATCTATAATATCCTTATCCAAGTTGTGGCACTTAATAAGTACCTGCTCTTCTTCATCACACTCTATATTTTCAATGCGTATGTTCATACTTTTCTCCCACACAATTGTTAATCTTCTAACAAAACTGACTATTTTAGTATAAAAAGACGAATTCTTCTATTTGCGCTTAAAAAATATGTTATTATATGGGAGTATATCTCTTATTTCGAATAATTTCAATAGCATATTTACAAGATGCAATAAATTCTTGTAAGTTGCATATGCTTTTTATCTATTGTTAAGAAACACTATAGGCTATAACTTAAAATGAGTATATCCGATCTTAATTAACATTAGTGTTATTTAGATGAATATACTCATTAAATTATATTTTATTAATATTTATTCTTTTCTTTAAGCTTAACTTGTAAACAAGTTTTTATTTTAACCACTATAATTTTGCAGCTGCTGCTTCCATCAATAGATAAAATGCTTGCCCTTCTGGTGCAACACCTGGTAGATTAAATTCCGGTGCACCACACACATTTTGAACCAAACCATACTGGTCAATGTTATTATTTACTGCTTCTCTACAGCGATTAGCTATTTCTAAGTACTCATTGCCAAGCCATCCAGATTTTACACCTTTATAAATAGTATAACTTAACATCTGTGGTAGGTTAACTTCTACAAAACTTTCTTTATCATCTAAAATATCATGAGCAAGTCCATCTTCTCTGATATAGTTTGATACTGAATCGATTAAGATCTTTGCCAAATGAATTAGTTCTGCTTTTTCTTCTCTTTGAGCATAAGGTAATAAATCAATCACTCGAGCTAAACCAACCATTGCCCAACCATTTCCTACGCCCCAGAAGTCTTTACGTACAAATTGCTTTTCTTTTTCATCATAAATATGACTCATTAACTTCTTCTTAGGACAATATAGTGCATTCCAATAGCCACGAATTTGTTGCAATGCTTCTTCAAAATGCCCAGCTGCTGCAAGAAATGGTGGTAGCATATACATAGAATCTACCCAAAATTGTGGTTCTTCCATTACATGATACACGATTCCTTCTTCACTTCTTGGTGCTTCAACTAAAGCCCATTGTAATAGCTTATTGTAAGCTCTAAATAAATCTTTTTCCTTGGTATGTTTCGTTGCAAATAGCAATGCCTCACCTGTAGCACATGGATCAGTAACAGCATTCATTGTTCCAATACAAGCAACACGACCATCTTCCGTACTTCTATATGCAGCTTCCTTTGCCATAGCAATAACTACATCCTCTTCCCCAAGTTCATAGAATGCTTGCATAGCTACACCTTGTTCCCAAGAATGTCTTTGCATAGCAAGGAGAGCCAACTTGGCTTTCCACAACTTATCCTTTTTTTGTAACATGTAATACCTCCAATAAAATTATATAAATAACCTTCCGACTATAGTTTACCTTACAATTTTTAAGAAAACAATAGATAAATTAATTTCCTATCGACTTTTACACCATTTACTTAAATTACACTTGTCACAATGACATTTCCTTGCAGTACATACACTTCTTCCATGGTAAATTAATTGAAAGTTAATTCGGTTCCAATGATCCATTGGTAACACTTCCATGAGTTCCTTTTCTACCTGAACTGGATTGGTCCCATTAGAAATATGAAAGTAGTGACATTTAACATTCGCTGTGATTATAATCAGGATGGTATCAATTGTTTTCAAAATAGAAAAGAGCTCATTCGAAATAAATTAATGGAAGAAAATGAAGATATTATATGTTTTCAAGAAGTACTACCCCATGTTTTTAGTTGGCTTAAAGAGAATTTGAATGAATATTACATCCTAGGGTGCGGTAGAGAAAAGGATTTAAAAGGTGAACAAAACACGGTTGCATTAAATATAGAAAAAGTCCTTTTTACTTTACATAATGGTCATTTGATTAATAATTTCACAGTCTTACTTTTATGTTGACGATATTATTCTTATTTTTATTCACTCATCTAATACTTTTTTTATTCATGTAATAGTCAAATTTATAAATATATTGCTTAAAGATTGGTCTTTTTGTCATTAAAGGTAATTTAAAAATAATTAAACCACAACATTTTTCTACAATCACTAAAGCCAAAATATGTTATAATGCCATTAATTGAATTTTGGATACTATGATGTACGTTCTGTACTTGGGCACCTAGAACGTATGGAGTGAATGGTGCAACCGACCAGATTATAATAATACTATATCTGGTTATTTTTTTGCTTTACTATATTATAAATATTTGTATATTTTATAATACTGTGGGTATATATTTCAATATATCGATTTTACTAATAAATTATTAAATACGTATAAGGAAAGTGATATGGTTTATGAAAAAAATAAAAGGATTTTTTAATGACCACATATGTCATATAACAAAGGACTTCGTTAACTCTGAAGAATCAAAGATAATATATGCTTATCGTTATTTATCTCTATTTATAACATCTTTTGTATATTTTACTGGAAAACCTAATTCTATACTAATATCAAAATTAGGTGTTATACTATCCTTATTAATTTCATCCGCTGTCTTTACTGATTTATACATGAAATTTTCCGCGAACAAAAAAGCCCTTAAAGTATTGTTACTTAGTGAAACTTTAGGCATAACCTTATTACTTATTCCTACCAACGGACTAACAAGTCCATTTA